>PWQB01000063.1 GCA_003556955.1 Nostocaceae cyanobacterium CSSed10_463m | reverse complement strand
TCGCGTCTATTTATGGATCGATTCATCGCGTCTATTTATGGATCGATTCATCGCGTCTATTTATGGATCGATTCATCGCGTCTATTCTATTGATCGATTCATCGCGTCCATTCTATTCATCTGTAACAATAGTAAAAACAACTGCTTTAAATTAGATTTACCAGTGAACGCCTCTACCCACAACTCAGAACAAACCCAGTCACGCAAAGCAGATCATATCCGGATCTGTTTGGAAGAAGATGTCCAATTTCATCAACTCAGCAGTGGACTGGAAAACTATCGCTTTCAGCACTGCTGCTTACCAGAACTCAACTATGAAGATATTGATATTAGTACAACCTTCCTGGGTAAACACCTCGCAGCACCTTTGTTAATTTCTTCTATGACTGGAGGAACAGAACAAGCTGCAATGATTAACCAGCGTCTGGCAAAGGTGGCTCAACACTATAAAATTGCTATGGGTGTTGGTTCTCAGCGTGTAGCGGTGGAAAAACCTCAAGTGGCTGATACCTTTGCTATCCGTAAGTACGCGCCAGATGTTCTATTATTTGCAAATTTGGGCGCTGTACAACTAAATTACAAGTATGGTTTGGATGAATGTCTGAAGATTATTGATATTTTAGAGGCTGACGCTCTGATTTTACATATCAACCCACTGCAAGAGTGTATTCAACCTCATGGTGATACTAACTTTAGAGGATTGCTTGACAAAATCAATCTCTTGTGCAGTAAGTTAACAGTACCAGTAATTGCCAAGGAAGTTGGTAATGGTATTTCTGCAACAATGACAGAAAAACTTTTAGCTGCTGGAGTGACGGCTATTGATGTGGCTGGTGCGGGTGGTACTTCTTGGGCGAAGGTGGAAAGTGAACGGGCGGAAAATGCTTTGCAAAGGCGCTTAGGTAGGACTTTTGCTGATTGGGGCTTACCAACGGCAGACTGTATTACAAGTATTCGTGCGATCGCACCTGATGTACCTTTAATTGCTTCGGGAGGACTGCGTAATGGTCTAGATGTAGCTAAGGCGATCGCTCTAGGAGCAGATATTGCCGGTTTAGCTATGCCTTTTTTACAAGCCGCAGTGGAATCAGAAGCAGCATTGTATGATTTAGTTAAGGTATTATTTGCGGAAATTAGCACAGTATTATTTTGTACTGGCAACATTACATTAAATAACTTGCAAAACTCACAAAGTTTACAAAAAATAGAAAAAATCACCCCGCAATTCATTACACATCCCCCAATTGCTTAAAACCTGGGGCTGATCACCGATGATGTTCAATAACTAAAATGCGTAATTTTTTTAAACAAACTTTTGCCAGTTTACTAGGTACTGTACTAGGACTGATGATTTTTTTCGGTATCAGCACAACAGTAATCTTATTACTGTTATTTGCAGTTACCAGTTCTAAAGATACTACTCCCCAAGTCAGAGATCAGTCAGTCGTGGTTTTTGACTTGTCTATGAACATTACTGATAGCGCACCTAGTTCTGGAGAATTGCTGCAACGAGCTTTATCCGGAGCCGCACCTTCAAGAATGACACTCCGTAGCGTGCTGGATACCTTGGAAAAGGCCAGACTTGATCCGCGAATTGTCGGTATATATTTAGACGCAACAGGAACAACAGCATCTGGAAGTATGGGCTTTGCTTCCCTGACAGAAATTCGCCAGGCCCTAGAAAAGTTCCGCGAATCGGGGAAAAAGATTGTCGCCTATGGAGCGGATTTGACTCAAAGGGATTATTACCTGACTTCAGTGGCGGATACCATCGTCCTGAATCCTGTGGGCTTGATGGAAGTTAAGGGTTTGAGTAACCAACCGATTTTTCTGACCGGAGCTTTAGAAAGGTTCGGTGTTGGTGTTCAGGTAGTGCGCGTAGGTAAATTCAAAGGCGGAGTTGAACCATTTATCCTCAACGAGTTGAGTCCAGAAAACCGCCAACAAACTCAAAAATTATTAGACGATGTTTGGGGAAATTGGCGAACAACAGTCGCTTCTAATCGCAAACTTACCCCTCAACAGTTACAAGCGATCGCAGATACTCAAGCTATACTGACCGCCAGTGAAGCTAAAGATCGGGGGTTAGTGGATCAAGTAGCATACCTAGACGAGGTAGTTACCGACCTGAAAAAATTGACAGCCAGCGACGAAACAGATCGCTCATTCCAGCAAATTAATTTGAGAAACTATGCTCAAGTTTCTGGTAAATCCTTGGGTGTAGAACGTAACTCCCCAAATAAAATTGCTGTCGTTTATGCTGATGGCGAAATTGTCAATGGGAGAGGGGAGGATAATCAAATTGGAGGCGATCGCTTTGCCCGAATTTTGAACCAAATACGCCATGATAATGATGTAAAAGCGGTAGTCTTACGAATTAATACCCCCGGCGGTAGCGCTACAGCATCCGAGGTGATGCAGCGAGAAGTAGAATTAACTAGCAAAGTCAAACCTGTAGTGGTATCAATGGGTAATGTCGCCGCTTCTGGTGGTTACTGGATTGCTAGCGGTTCCAATCGGATTTTTGCAGAACAAACAACAATTACAGGTTCCATTGGCGTGTTTGGACTACTGTTTAATGTGCAAAAACTAGCCAATGATAACGGCATTACCTGGGATAGCGTCAAAACGGGCAACTATGCCGACCTGCAAACCGTGACACGCCCGAAATCACCCCAAGAGTTAGCCATTTATCAGCGCAGCGTTAACCGCATTTATAGCCTCTTCCTCGATAGAGTTGTTCAAGGTCGCCAATTACCAGAACAAAAGGTGGCAGAAATTGCCCAAGGACGAGTTTGGTCAGGAATAGCGGCTAAAGAACTCGGTTTAGTGGATGAAATAGGTGGTCTCAATGCGGCTATTGAATATGCAGCCCAGGAGGCTAAACTTGAGGACGATTGGCAATTGCAAGAGTATCCTAGAGTCAGCACCTTGGAAGAACGCTTTTTTGGCAGAGCGATTCCAGAAATTACGAGTATTTTACAAATTTCCGGCCTGTTGGTTAAACCATCTAATCCTCTAATAGCGGAATTACAGAAACTCCAACAGGAAATGCTCATTCTCCAAAATATCAACGATCCTCACGGGATTTACACTCGTTTACCTTTTAATTTTCGGCTAGAGTAGGTTTTTTCATGGGTGTGTCAAATAAGAGTAATTCTCACTCCCCCTTGCTCCCTGCTCCCTGCTCCCCTGCCTCTTTTGGTGAGTAGTCCTACTTACACACAACAAAAAAATCAATCCTTGAGGCGGAAATATTAAATTTATATAAAGATTTTGCAGAAGTTGGTTTAATTATCGATGTTTGCGATAGTCTATATAAGGGTTAAATATGCGTAATCAAGTTTCTCAGACCATTACGCAAAAACCATCAAACACCCCTAGGTTCTATGGTCTTTTAACAATCACACAGATTCTGCTGACTATAAAACAAAAAAATTTAAGTCGTCCCCAGTCATCTTTCCATGTAATTTATGGGACGGCTAGCATTCTGTTATAACATTGCCGATGACGGCTTGGGTTTATTTCTGTGATGTAGTGGTGATTACCGTACAAAACCGAATTTTCCAGCCAACTAGTAGAGTTTGTTATGGTATAGTTAAGAGGTTAAGACTTGCTTTGCCAATTACAATACTCCACGCATCGATAGCAATTGCAAAACGGAAAGCAGTTTTGATTAAGCATTTACCAAACATAATCTGAATTGAATCGAGGCTATGACTCAGCAAGTGATTCACCCAATGGTGAAATTGCAGCGTAACGTGCAATCACTCATCGAATCTAATATTATCAAACCCACTGACAGCATTTGGAAAATTGCATTACTCTATGGCAACGACTGGCAGCACTGGAAACAGGAACTGCAAGACTTTGGCTTTAGTATGCAAGATCCAATTGGCGAATTGCTAGCAGTAGAAGCTTGGGATGAAGAGTAGGGAATGAAGCATTGGGAGTAGGTATTTTTCACACTCCCAACTCCCAAATCCCAACTCATGGTTCCCCACTGGCGATTATTGGCAAGCAGCTAATGCCACAGCCAATTCTTTAGCACTTTGGTAGCGATCGCGTGGTAACTGCTGCGTAACGCATTCAATAACGGCTCTCAGTTGAGGGCTAATAGTGGGAATATTGACCACATCAAACCGCGAATTTTGACCTCTATGGCGATAAAACTTGAAAGGATTTTCGCCAGTGAGTAGAAAAATTAGCGTCGGACCAATGGCATACAAATCGGATTGAGTTAAGGGTTGCCCTCGTTCTTGTTCAGGAGCGCAATAACCCTCCGCACCAATCCGAGTGCCAGGGGTAGTACCAATCTCCTTCACAGCCCCAAAATCCAACACTACAACTTGATTATTGGAATTTCGCACCATCAGGTTAGCGGGTTTGATATCACGATGTATGAGTGGTGGCTTTTGGCTATGGATATAGTCGAGGATGTCGCAAGTTTGAATCATCCAAGCGATCGCCTGACTGGGTGCTACTGGCCCGGTGGCGTAAACTCTTTTTTCTAAATCCTGTCCATGAACTAATTCCATAGCCAAGTATTTTTTGCCACCCACTACAAAAAAGTCGTAATACTTAGGAATCCCCGAATGCTCAAGGGATTTAAGAGTATGCGCCTCTCGTTCAAATAACTCTTGGGCTTTGGCTATTTTAGCCATGTCAGCATTCATTTGCTTTAAAACCAATAACTTTGGCTTTTTTTCCACCAAACCTGTGCCATCCCAAGCCAGGTAAGTAGTACCCATACCTCCTTGTCCGAGAGTTCGCAAAACCTGATATTGACGAATTTTCTGCTGAACAGTCAAAGGTTGACCGCAATGAATACAAAAGAGATTATTGGGCGAATTACCTTCGTGGTTGCAAGTGTAGCCGGAATTACCCGCAATATTTGCTTGAGACTCGCCACCTTCAGGTGATAGAGAAGCGCTTCCTGGGTATCCCAGCAAAGTATCCGGCATTTCCTGCAATTGAAATTTTAATATTGGCCCTCCCTGTGCCAGTTGTAGCAGAGAATTATCCGGCAAAGGGCATTGAATCACCAGGGTACCATCCAAAAAAGTGCCATTAGTACCTTTACTAAACACCTGCCAAGAAGCAACATTTTTATTGTGGGGCGAATTAACTTGCCTCAATTCTAAATGGTGTCGTGAAACCAAACTATCAGATAAAACCACATCATTATCCCCCGCTCGACCAATGCGAATCACGGAGGAATTTTCAAAGCACCACTGTTGGAGTGACGTTTTTCTTTGCGGTTCTAACAGGGTCAGAATAACCACAATACAACCTGCATAAGCGTAAACAATTAGGGATGGAAAATTAGGGATAGGGAAATAATTGAGCTAATTCCCCATTACCATGTATTTTTAACTATCCATATTTGGGCGCACTTTAGCCCGGATAAGTATAGCAGTAATATTGTCATGGCCATTGTGTTGATTTGCTAAATCAATTAATTCCGTAACCCCCTTTTCCAAGTTAGCGCCGGAACTGAGTAGAGGAAGAAGTTGATCATGTCCCTGAATTTCTAGGACATCATTATCTGTTAAACCATCCGATGCCAGGATAAACAGGCTATCTTCAGTAATCTCGAAAAATTCGACATCAGGATTAATCGAATGGTGATCACGAGGCCCCAAAGCTTGAGTCAGCTGGTACGCATCAGGACGAGCATAAGCTAGGGTAGCTTCCACTCCGCGAGCAATTTCTCGTTGACCGACTTCGTGATCTACTGTCATTTGTTCCAATCCCCGCTTGCGTGTCAGGCGGTAAAGGCGACTATCTCCTACGTGGGCAACTGCGGCTTGAGTACCTTGAATTAAGAGCATCACCAAAGTAGTACCCATGCGCTTGATGCCAGAACGTACTTCTTCTTGATTTACCTCATAAATGGCTTGATTAGCTAAGTTTACCGCCTCTATGAGCATACTTTCCACGGGTATTTGCTTCTCATCCCAATGTTCATCAAAGTATTCTCTGAGAGTTTTCACCGCCAACTCACTAGCTACCTCACCCCCAGCGTGTCCACCCATACCATCGCAGAGGATATACAAACCACGGCCTTGTAAACTTCGGTTTTTGGGAATTTCTACTTTGCTAATTCTGGTATCAATGCCAAAGTAGTCCTCATTATGATGACGTTGACGACCAACATCAGTGCGTCCTGCATCTTCCAAACTATGTAATTGCATTGACAGCACAATAGTAGGCAAATCATCAGCTTTAGTAGAAAAATCATCTAAATCATCTGATTGCAAAATCGTGAGTGCAGCAGTATCTTGTTCTTCCATTGACTCAGCAGTTGTGGTTATCGGTGTTTCTAATTCAGAGGCAAATTCTTCTAAACGCGATCGCAACTGCTCAACTGTCTGAATTTTACATAATTCCAAATCTTCTAAAATTTGGATTACAGAACCAAATTGAGTCCGTTGGGAGGCTCTAAATAGTGCTTGCCAAACTTTCCCTAAAGCTTGGATAGTTAAAGGCTGCTTTGGAGTTGTTAATGATTCAACTTCGCCCTCTTCAGAAGATACATTTTGGCTCGACTCATCCAGTGTTTCTACGTACAATTTTTGGAGAGCCAATGTTTGATCTTCATCTAGAAGTAGATTCGATAAATCCAGCAAACTTTGACGGCAACCTACTTTTCCCAAGACATCCCAGAGTTGGGTCATCTCATAGAGGCAATGTAAAATCTGTAACCCTGAACTTTCTTCAGATTGCCATAAATTCAGTACAGACTGCCAATTAGAACGGTCTTCAATCAGTAACACCTGCATATTAGCTTGTTGCCAGGCATCATGAATTGCTGGTATAGCTGAGTGACCTTGGGATTGTAAGACAATATAAGCCTTAGCCAGGTGGGAAATTTCACTCATTTCCACTGATGGCATCACCAGTCCCTGTTGCTGATTAGCTAGTATGGCCTCAATCGGCGATATTTGATATGGCTGACAGTCCAACACTTTCACGCACATTTCAACCTGAGACGTATTTTTATCTCTGGCTGATAGCGGTTCTAACAATTGATAACGCTGTTCTTTGTCTAAATAAGAACCGACGGTGAGTTTTAATAAAGAAATGGCCGAAGTAGCCGCAATTCCTTGATTATCTTGTCCTACAGTTATCTGTTCAGTTTCCTCCTCAGTTTCTAATTCCCAGACATCATTTCCTTCGGGAGCAATAATTGCTTGCCAAACTGTGCCGCATTCCGCACCACAGTTATGACACAGTTGCTCGTTCAACGGTACTTCAGTGCTGCACTCAGGACAAACCTTGTGAGTCAGCGACGCACCACAGCTTTGACAATATTTATTAGTATTGGGGTTTTCAAATGTACACTGAGGGCAAATCAGCATAATGGAAGTTCCTTCATTCCCGTTCCAAGCTGCTTGTAGTCACTAATATCCAAATTCCCACAATTGGCGAACCCTGCCTAGAGTAGAAGTACAATAATTGTGGTTTTACCATTGAATTTTGGTGTCTGTATTAATTGTGACTCATATTAGCCCAATATTTCAGATATTGGTAGCTAATTTTTCTAGACATTCCTCTACCTTCACTTTCGTCTGGCAATCGTAGCCTGAGAAAATTTTTGCTGGTTTTTCGGCACGTTATGCAAAAATTCCAGTTCTGATGGCGCGAGATCCCGCCACTCACCTAACTGTAAACCATCCAGATGAAGATGAGCTATACTCACCCTCACCAGTCGCAAAGTCGGAAAGCCGACAGCCGCAGTCATCCGCCGCACTTGACGATTTTTGCCTTCAGTCAAAGTCATTTCTAACCAAGCTGTAGGAATATTTTTGCGAAATCTAATTGGCGGGTTGCGTTCCGGTAGTTGCGGTTCCTCTAATAATAGGCGGACTTTAGCTGGTTGAGTGCGGTAGTTTTGAATTTCCACACCTGTTTGTAACTTGTTAATAGCATCCACATCAGGAATGCGTTCTACCTGCACCCAGTAAGTGCGTTCATGTCCAAAGCGAGGATGAGCCAGACGATGTTGTAATTGGCCATCATTCGTTAATAGTAATAAACCTTCGCTATCCCAGTCTAAACGCCCCACAGGATAAACATCCCGAACCTGGATATAGTCCTTCAACGTGCGATGTTTCGGTGTTTCCTGCGTAAACTGGCTAAGAACTCCATAGGGCTTATAAAAAATAATATATCGGTAATGGTTAGCCATAAATACTTACGTCATCTGGGAATGAAACCTGATGATGTTTAAAGAATGCGATCGCCTACAGTATAGCCAATGATTGACTCTCTCCGGTCTAAAGGTTCAACGAATAGGGGTGGGTTTAGAGATATGATTCATGATTAACCGACAGATTGGTAAACCCACCCCTACAATGCACGCAATAAAAACCCCATCACCTCATGAATTGTAAACAGCCCGATTCGCATTTCTAAGCAAGATGTTACAATTTCATTCATGCTAGGGGTGCCTGAACTTTCAGGCTGAGATCACACCCTTAACACCTGAGTCTGGCTAATACCAGCGGAGGGAAGCTGTTTATCGAGGAATTCAATATGCGGAAAGAATGGGTTGCGAAGCGTAGTGGACAGAGTAATGTTACTCAAATGCACTACGCACGCCAGGGTGTTATTACTGAAGAAATGCACTACGTGGCCAAGCGGGAAAATCTCCCGGCTGATCTCATTCGTGATGAAGTAGCACGGGGACGGATGATTATCCCAGCTAACATCAATCACATCAACCTAGAACCGATGGCGATCGGCATCGCTTCCAAATGTAAAGTTAATGCTAATATTGGCGCTTCTCCCAACTCTTCCAACCTCCAAGAAGAAGTGGATAAGTTGAATCTAGCAGTCAAATACGGTGCTGATACCGTTATGGACTTGTCCACAGGTGGCGGTAACTTAGATGAAATTCGCACCGCTATTATTAACGCTTCACCTGTTCCCATTGGGACAGTACCAGTTTATCAAGCCTTAGAAAGTGTCCACGGCACAATTGAAAATCTCACCGCCGACGACTTTCTGCACATCATCGAAAAACACGCCCAACAAGGTGTAGATTATCAAACCATCCACGCCGGGATTTTAATTGAACATTTACCTTTAGTCAGAGATCGCATCACAGGTATTGTCTCCCGTGGTGGTGGTATTTTGGCTCGGTGGATGTTGCATCACCACAAACAAAACCCCCTATATACCCACTTCAAAGACATCATTGAAATTTTCAAAAGATATGATGTTTCTTTTAGTTTGGGTGATTCCCTGCGTCCTGGCTGTACTCATGATGCCTCAGACGCTGCCCAATTAGCAGAACTGAAAACCCTCGGACAGCTAACCCGCAGAGCTTGGGAAGATGATGTACAGGTGATGGTAGAAGGGCCTGGACACGTCCCAATGGATCAAATTGAGTTCAATGTCCGCAAGCAAATGGAAGAGTGTTCTGAAGCACCTTTCTATGTATTGGGGCCTTTGGTGACAGATATTGCTCCTGGTTATGACCATATTACC
>PWQB01000722.1 GCA_003556955.1 Nostocaceae cyanobacterium CSSed10_463m | reverse complement strand
GCGTGTCCTGGCCAATTGCGGTTGATACTCTAATAACAGTTCTTGGGCTTCGGTGTATGCAGGGCTATCACTGGGAATAATATTTAAAGCATTAATCACTACTTGCCAAGTAGACTGTGCCTGTTGCCAATCATTTAAGGTTCTAGCGTTGGCCTCACGTTTAGCGGCTACATCTGCTACAGCTTTGGCATCATTGATTTTTTTTAGCCATTGTTCTTGGGTGAGTAATTGCTGATTTACAGCTTGCAAATTCACCCGAAATTTTGATAATCTCGGTTGCACTAGACTATATATTTCACTATTAGGAGATATAGCCTCCAATGGTGCGATCGCTTGTCGCCATGAATATTGAATATCTTGTAATTCTGCTAAACTATTTACAGGTGCTTGAGATTTTTTCTCTGCCATATCGCCCGTCTGTAAAGCTGTCACCACTTGGTTAATTTTCTCTGACTGCATCGACAAACTAGCTTTTAATTCCTCAGCTTGTTGGTAGCGCGATGACCACCGGGGAATAACTGACAGGTTAGTGCTGGCTGTTGTCAGTTGCTGTTGTATGGTTACTAATTGATTTTCTGACTTAGCACGACGCATCAGCTGTCTAGATTTTAAGTTTAATTCCTGAGCAGTTTGGATTTCTTGGCACTCAGACATCACACAAGGACGACTCAGTAAGTAAAAACCACTACTAAATACAGAAATTCCTACTAAGATTATGCCCAGCAGTAGAGATTTAATGGGGCGTTGTGACTCGGTGTGCCACGAATCCGGTGTATCTATGAAAGAATCAAACAGTTCTTCTGGGTCATTCTCTATACTGGATGGAGTATAAGTTAAAGAAGATGACAGAGGTATTGATCGTCTCATGTCCTCCTTCTCCTTGATAATTAGAGAATGTTTAGCATAAGGAAGTTTTTCCCCCAATCTTCTGATAAAGCATTGTACCTGCTGTTTCTTGGCAGTTGCTGATAACTCAAGTGCGTCTGACAGCACAGCAACAATATGGTGTGGATCAAAAATTATATCGGATGGGTGTTGAGCTAAAATCATTAACTGGTCTTTTTGGACAGCACACTTAATTTGGAAGACTTCACCATAAGGAAGTTCCGCTATAAGTTGTTCTTGTAAAGTTCTAGCTAAAATTTGTAAGTCTTCTTGCTGAACGGCTACTTTCATAAAGCGTTACTACTAGTTTTCTGTATTGTTTTGTTGGCATTGCTGAACTAAGATATGAAATCTCAAAATTACCTTTCTTTTTTTTCCTACCTTTGCGCCTTTGCGCCTTTGCGTGAACCTAATTCATATTTAAAATCAGCAACGCCGTTTTGTTTATCTGGGAAAAGATGAAATAAAGCATTTGCGTTGATAGAATGCAGATGCACAGGCAACAAGAAAATGTGACAATTTTTAACATTGTGACCCCAGTTTTCTCAGCTACACCTGCAAGCTGTGAGTAAGGATAAAAGCATCTTCAGTAGTTCTGAGGAAAGAAAAAAGAGATAGTGCTAAGTTTTTTGACATTAATGCTGGTTTTGTTATATGCTGACGGATTTACGGTAAAAATTAATCACTTTTAGTAAGTACAGGAGTCAGGTTTTAATCTCAAAAATTGATTGGCATAATTTGCGGAATCCGATAGAATTAATACATAAAAAATATATTATTTATTATAGACGAAAAGAAAAAACTTACGTAAATATAGTGCTATAAAAAGTTAAAAACAGCACCAAAGAAATGCTTTTGGAAGTGTAAATACAGGGTGCAAGTCAATGGATTTATTAGAGTATCAAGTTAAAGAATGGTTTGGCAAAATAGGTATTCCCGTATTGCCTTCCCAACGAATCGACCATCCCACAGATTTGAAACGTTTAAAAATTCGCTATCCCATTGTACTGAAGTCCCAGGTGTATGCGGGCGAAAGAGCCAAGGCGGGTGGAGTCAGGTTTGTGGAAACCACAATTGATGCGATCGCCGCCGCACAAACAATCTTTAATTTGCCAATTTGGGGCGAATTACCAGAAGTTTTACTAGCAGAATCCAAGTATAGTAGTCAACAAGAATTTTATTTAGCGGTAGTTTTAGATACAGCTGTCTGTCGCCCAGTGCTGTTAGGTTGCACAGAAGCAGATATTGATTGGGAATCCGCCGGGGAGAAAATGCATCACGTTGTTGTGGAACAAGAATTTTCTCCTTTTTATGCCCGACGACTGGCGTTAAAAATGGGCTTACAAGGTAAGTTAATGCAATCTGTCAGCTCGGTTGTTGAGAAAATGTACCAGCTATTTGTGCAGAAAGATTTAGACTTGGTGGAAATTAATCCCCTAGCCGTGAGTGCGTCAGGTGAAGTGATGGCGCTCAATGGTAAAGTCAATATCAACGAACGCGCCATTGGTCGTCATCCAGACTTAGCGGAGATCGCCGTAAAAATAGCTAACCGTCATAGCAGAACTTCAGTGAACGGTCACTTAGGCGATTTGGATGGTTTAGAATTACACGGTAAAATTGGCATTTTGGGTAATGGTACTGGTTCGATGATGGCTACCTTAGATTTAGTCACCAGTGCGGGTGGTAAACCTGGAAGTTGTCTGAACTTACGCCATGCTTTACTCACAGATGTTTCACCAACGACTTTTTGCTCCCGTCTAGCCAAAGGCTTGAGCATTTTAGCAGCTGACAAAAGTATTCAAGTCATACTGCTTAACCTTCTCGGTAGTGTACCTCAGACAGAGGAAGTCGCCGACATCATTAACAATTTTGTCCAGCAAGACCACCACGAAATCAAATCACCCACTGTCAGAGTCAGCAGCAGAACTCGCCGAGAGTATCATTTTCCGCGTTTAGTTGTGCGAATTGCTGGTTCTGAGTTCGATGTGGCCAAGGATTTTTTAACCCCCTTAAACACTCCAACTGATGCTTTGATAGTAGTAGAAAACTTAGATGAAGCGGTTGCACAAGCTGTTCGTCTCGCCAAGCCTATTGCTTATAAAAAGGTTTGATCCAATTTTGCTGACCCATGAAGCAGTTTGGGAAAAGAATGAATTAACTACAATTGCCAACACTACCAAAAAACTCTATGAACCTAACACCAGACAGCAAAGTATTAATCCAGGGCTTTTCTGAATTCATTACAGCAACTCATATTGCTCAAATGAAAGCTTATGGTACAAATTTAGTTGCTGGTGTCAATCCCGGATGCGGTGGACAGCAACGCTACAATTTGCCAGTATTCGATTTGGTGGAAGAGGTGGTGGCAAAATTTGGTACAATTGACACAACAATTATCTGCGTACATCCATACCAAGTTTTAGATGCAGCATTAGAAGCGATCGCCTGTAATATCAGCCAGATTATCATCATTACTGGTGGTGTACCACCGTTGGATATGGTGAAATTATTACGGAAAGCTGAAGCCGGTGAAACTCTGATAGTAGGGCCTAACAGTCCGGGAATTATCGTACCAGGAAAAATTCTTTTAGGTAGTCAGCCCAGCGAATTATATACACCTGGTTCTGTAGGGATTGTTAGCCGCAGTAGTACCCTAACTTATGAAGTTGCTTGGGAATTAACCAAAGCTGGTTTAGGGCAATCAATTAGTGTCAGTATTGGTAGTGATGCGATCGTTGGTTCATCATTTTTGCAATGGTTGCAAATTCTCGATGAAGATGAAACTACAGAAGCGATCGTTTTAGTCGGTCAACCTGGTGGTGATAGTGAAGAAGCCGCAGCGCGGTATATTACGGAAGCAATTGATAAACCAGTAATTGCCTATATTGCCGGTAGACACGCACCACTAGCAAAAACTTGGCGACAAAGTGGAACTTTAGCCACAGTTATCGGACGTGATCCTAATTTTGGTACAGCCCAAAGTAAATTAGCTGCGTTTAAAGAAGCTAAAATTCCAGTAGCTGAACGTCCTTCTCTAATTCCAGAATTAGTTAAAAAGGGAATTAAATTAGTTGAAAAAAGTCACTAATTTGTTTGTTAAACTCGATTTTTTTGCTACCTTTGTACTAGAGACGGCGTTAGTTCAAGATATGACACTCCCCTGTCTAAAGACACGGGGATTCTTGGTTCAACGAGACCACTTAAACTAGACTCCTTGCGTTATCTAACTCAGAGGTGGGACTCTCCCCAAGCGTTAACTTTCGGTCTGCCCGACCGTAGTTGCATTGCTGCAAATCCTGTTGAGTATGAAACCATAAAGTTTCAAAATTCTGATTCGTCTAGCTCCTATAAATCTTCTACCTACTGCTAGGAAGAAACTAGAACAATGCAGTAGAACCGCATAGATTTAATTATCAAGGTACAGATTACCGTTAGGCAGTTAGGTTTTTATACAGGTTGATTACCTTTCCTGTTGTAAGTAGTATAACACAAGTCACTCGAGGCTTTAGCCTCTGACTGGCTTTCATCCCTTGCCTAAAGGATGGTTAAGTTTTAGAGCGTGGCGTAAAAACTTAACCTCAAGGGTTTTCAGCCTGTTTTATTATAATGAGGTGGGATATGGCTGTGTTACATGAGTCGCCTTGGTATCAAGAAATATTACGCGAAGGTGAAGCGCGCGGTGAAGCACGTGGTGAAGCACGCGGTGAAACACGCGGACAACGACAAGGAATAACTTTTAGCATTGAAACTAGCTTAGAAGCCAAATTTGGTAGCGATGGGTTGGAATTGATGCCGCAAATTGTCGAAATATCGGATTTAGAACGTTTAAAAATGATTTTGCGGGCAATTATCACAGCAAATACAGTTGCAGAATTGCGACCACTGCTGTAATTTTTCAGATAGGAACCCGATTATCTAATTATTATGTAGTGGATCGACACAGCTAAAATAGTGCATTAGTGAAAAAGCAGAAAACATTGATTTATCTCAATTTTCTCAAAAATCTATTGCAACATTTTAGGCGTGTCGATCCAGTAGGGTGTGTTATGGCTTTAGCCTAACGCACCGTCTTCCAGGTCTTATAGAAGAATGGAAAAACGAACCGCCAAGACGCAAAGAACGCCAAGGGAAGAGGGTTTAATAGGTTTTTTACGTCAGCCAGTAGGTTGGGTTGAAGCTTTGTGAAATCTAAGGCTGGTAGGATGTTTTTACTTTTTACGTGATGTGAAAAAGAACCTCCGCCGGGTTATTGCGACGGGTGTAAAATATGAAAAGGACTAAAGTCCTGACTACAAACTTTTCATATTTACATACTTTCTTTGTAAATTTCTAACAATTTGGGAATGTAATCATATCCATCTACACCAATAATCGCAATCATTTTCGGGCGATGTTGTTGTAATAAAGTTTGGAAAGCTTCTGCTCCCATTTGTCCTTGTAAAATTGTCAGTAAACCTGCTGATTGTCGCCATTCATTAGAAGCAATTTGCTCTAACAAATACATTCCTAAGCCACCTGTATAAATCGCTTTTTCGGAATTTTGTAAATTATAATAAGCTTCCGATAAATAAGCTAAATTTCGTCCTTGAAGATATAAGTCTCCAGCAACTTGGGCTGTTTTAAAAGCATTTTCTAAATAGGGAATTGCTGCTTCTGATTGACCTATCACTAAATAAGCAATACCTAAGCTACTAAAACATAAAGCTTTACTTTGAATATCTCCTAATTGTTCTGATAATTTTAATCCTTGTTCTAAATAGTTAATAGCTGATTCATAAACTTCTGTTTCTACTTGTTCCAGCTTTTGCGCCTGCATAACTTCGCTGTAACCTAAGTTTACCAAGGCATTAGCTTCTGCTGTCCTTTCCCCGGCTTGACGACTCAGCATTAATGCCCGTTGACTATTATTTATTGCCTCAGTATAATTTTTTTCTTGTACATACGTGCGGCTGAGGTGGTTGAGATTGGCAAGTTCACAGGGGCGATCGCCTGCGTTTCTCGCTATCTCCAAAGCTTGTTGATGAAACTGAATTGAACGCTGATATTGTCCTAATGCACGCTGTGAATAGCCTAACAGTGTCAGGATTCTGGCTTTTTCCTGGGTTCCCTCAACTCGTCTTAAAGGTTCATCCAGATAATCTAAAGCATCCCGTAAAGAGTTACCGGCAAAAGATGCGAAAATCCCACCATAAAGGGGAAAATACGGACGTTGGGCAAAGGTGCGTAAAATTTGGAGCATAATTTGAGAACAGCCATTACTGTATGCGGCTTTACTTTGAAAACCACTGGCTAACTGACTCCAAATTACTGCAAAGGTCAAGAATGTGGAAATTGACATTTTTGACCCGGCTTGGACATTGTAGGCTTGTTGGTCGAACCAGTTGACTAAGCCCCGTTGCAGGTACTGTAACATTAATGCTACTTCTACCCAATCACTGAGACTAATACTGCTTTGTTTTTCGGCAAATTCAATCGCAGATTCTCCCATTGCAAAGGCGCGAAGCAGGGATTGGGGGACATGACTTTTAACTTGTTTTGCCCAAGTTGCCCAGGGACCACTTTCGCCGGGAACGCCACCAAAACCCAATTGTTGATTTTGCTCATACATCCAGCTTACCAAGTGGTCTTGTAGTCCTTGCCAAGTGCTTAAACCACGGGTAATTCCCTGGGATATTTCCTGTAAATCACCATCTACTTGAGCGAATTGTTGTAAACCTTTGGCTAACTGTTGTAGTTGTTGTGTATTTGGCGGTTGCTTCTGATTGGGGTCGATAACTCGTAAAAATATAGTCAGACGTTCATCTTTAGCAGCTGTAGTAATTTCTCTAACTGCTGAGGCGATCGCTTCTGTAGCTTGATTTTGCTGCGAATATCTTTGCCATTGGCTTTGAATGGTCTTAAGCGCTCTTAATTTCCGGTTGGCTTTGGCTTGCTTGAGTTCATCGGTTTCACCATCCACTTGGCTTTGAATATTACTGAGGCGATCGCTCAAAACTAACTCAAAGACTTCCCCCGTCCCTGAAATTATATTTTTTTGCAGCATTTGATACACCATCTCTACAGAGCTAATTTTGCCCTTGAGAGTGGATTCAATAATTTCATCAATAAAAGCAAGATAGCGGTCGCGGATTGGCAAAGATTCAGACACTTTAACTGCTGGGGAACGTCAATTTCTATTTTAGGACATTAGTTATTAGTCATTGGTCATTGGTCATTGGTCATTAGTCATTAGTCATTAGTCATTAGTCATTAGTCATTAGTCATTAGTCATTAGTCATTAGTCGGAAGTTACTGTCTTCTCCCCCCTGCACCCTGCCCCCCTGCCTCTTCCGCCTCACCTGACCAACTGGGCGGCGGAGTTGAAAAACTGACGGTACAATCCTCTCGTGATTAATATAGTTGTCAGCAAGTTGGAAGCCGCAACCATAAAAATAATCACAATTTCGTAGGAAATAGCATCAATTGGTCTGATTCCGGCGATTAACTGACCTGTGGTAATTCCGGGGATAGCTACCATACCCATGAGCATCATTTGGTTGAGAGTCGGGAGAAATGCGGCTCTAATGGCTTCTTTGCGGTACTGGCTGACTGCTTGCTGGGGAGTTGCACCTAAGCTTAAGTGTGTTTCTATTTCCACAGACTGACTATTCATTGTACTGACAAGACGTTCCCCTGCGATCGCAGCTGCATTCATGGCATTACCCAATACTATCCCGGCTAGAGGAATTACATAACGGGGTTCATACCATCTCTCCGGTTGAATAATTAAAAAATTAGTATAAATAACTGTCACAGCAGTACTAATTAAAATTGCTCCCCATACCAAGGGTAAAACTTGGGGAATTTTCGGACTGATACGATTTTTGGCAACAATGGCTGCAACTGTCAAGATTACTGCTAAAATCGCCAACACTCCCCAAACATTGTTTAAAGCAAAGATGAAGTCTAAAACGTACCCTAATACAAGTAGTTGTAAGATGGTTCTGCCTGTAGCAGTCACTAAGTTTAATTCTAGTCCTAATTTTTCCCAGGCAGATAAACCAATGGCGATCGCCATCAATCCCACAGCAATAGCTAAATCCACAAAATCCAGCTTGATTAAATCCTGCATCAATTCTCCATTTCCTGCTCACAAAAAAATATGAAAATATTTCTTCTCATTCCCTAATTCCAGTTTTGGGGATCAAACAACTTGGAACTTTAATTCCCAGTATAGGATCTTGGGTGATATGCATCGCATTTTCTACCAACCAATGGTATCCTTAACCATAAAATAATTACAGTAAAAACCCAATTTTGATGCATATTCGGGGCGACAGTCTTTGCAAAGCTTTTTGATCAAAATTCTCATAGCAAAAATTGGCAGTCGCAGTGCATCCTTTGTATCTTCAGATAAAATAAAAACTCATGATCCAAAGTGTAAATTCTATTCCTGCCTTTGATATTAAGCAACAATACGCCACTATTGAAGCAGAAGTGAGTGCAGCCGTTTTAGAAGTTTTGGCTTCTGGGCGTTATATTGGCGGCCCTTTAGTGGAAAGCTTTGAGCAACAGTTTGCTACCTATCACGATGTAAATTATTGTATAGGCTGTAACTCTGGGACTGATGCACTGTATTTAGCTTTACGGGCTTTAGAAATTGGTCAAGGTGACGAAGTTATCACCACACCTTTCACCTTTGTGGCTACAGCCGAAGTTATTAGTGCTGTGGGTGCAAAACCAATTTTTGTTGATATTGACACTGATACTTTTAATATTGATTTGCAGCAAGTAGCCGCAGCCATTACCCCTAAAACCAAAGCGATTATCCCGGTTCACTTATTTGGACAACCTGTGGATATGACAGCACTGATGGCGATCGCACAGGCGCACAATTTAGCAGTGATTGAAGATTGCGCTCAAGCTACAGGTGCAAGTTGGAACAATCAAAAAGTTGGCAGTATCGGACATATTGGTTGCTTTAGTTTCTACCCTACCAAGAATTTAGGCGGTTGTGGCGATGGTGGAGCGATTACCACTAATGATTCTGAATTGGCGGCAAAAATACGGGTACTCAAGGAACATGGGCAGAAAAATCGCTATTATTACGAAGAAGTTGGTGTAAATAGTCGTTTAGATAGTCTGCAAGCCGCTATTCTGCAAATTAAACTACGTTATCTAGATATTTGGAATAATCAACGACGTGCGATCGCAGCTTATTATCAGCAGTTTCTCAGTCAAATTCCCGGTATTGTTGCACCAAAAGAATTAGCCGGTGGGATGAGTGTCTGGAATCAATATACCATTCGCGTATTAACTGAGGGAAAAAATGGTGCGATCGCCACTCACCGAGAATCAGTGCGTAGTCAACTGCAAGCACAGGGAGTAAATTCAATGGTTTACTATCCCCAGCCCTTACATTTGCAACCCGTTTATCAAAGTTTAGGATATCATCCAGGACAATTACCAGTAGCCGAGTTAGCTTGTCACGAGGTTCTATCTTTACCCATGTTCCCAGAACTGACGCATGAACAGCAAGATCAGGTAATTTATGCTTTGAAAGAGTGCTGAGTGTGGAGTGTGGAGTAGGGGCGGGTTTACAGATATCCTTCAACATAAACGACAATACTACTAAACCCGCCCTAACCG
>PWQB01000658.1 GCA_003556955.1 Nostocaceae cyanobacterium CSSed10_463m | reverse complement strand
CCTTTGGTAGTCACTGGTGCTAGAGATGCTTTCTTAACCAAGCGGGTAGGAGACTTATTCTTACTCATGGGAGTCTTGGGTTTATGGACTTTATCAGGTACTTGGGATTATACAGAATTAGCAGCATGGGCAAATAATGCTCAAGTCGATCCCACGGTGATTACATTAGTCGGTTTAGCATTAGTTGCTGGGCCGATGGGTAAATGCGCTCAATTTCCTTTGCATTTGTGGTTAGATGAAGCGATGGAAGGCCCTGTTCCCAGTACAATTTTGCGGAACTCGGTAGTGGTTGCAAGTGGTGCGTGGATATTAATTAAACTGCAACCTGTCTTAACTTTATCGCCTGTAGTTTCATCGTTTATTATCGCCATTGGTGTAGTGACATCTGTGGGTGCATCCTTAATTGCGATCGCTCAAATTGACGTGAAACGCTGCTTATCTTATTCTGTTAGTGCTTACATGGGCTTAGTGTTTATTGCTGTCGGCACACAACAAGAAGAAACAGCACTATTGTTAGTCCTTACCCATGCTTTAGCTTCCGCATTATTGGTCATGAGTACCGGCGGTATTGTTTGGAATAGCATCACCCAAGATGTCACTCAACTGGGAGGCTTGTGGACACGTCGCCCGATTTCTGGGTTAGCTTTCATTGTGGGGATATTGGGATTAATTGCTTTTCCCCCGTTAGGTAGCTTTTGGGCTTTGGTGGAATTAGCAGATGGACTGTGGGAAACTTCCCCTTGGTTAGTGGGAATTATTGTTCTAGTCAACGCCTTAACAGCTTTCAGTTTAACTAGAGAATTTGGCTTAATTTTCGGTGGTAAAGCTAAACAAATGAGTGAGCGATCGCCTGAAGTTCACTGGCCGATGGTCATGCCAATGATGATTTTATTTGGCTTTGTTCTACATTTGCCTTTAGTGTTACAAAGTTTATCAATTTTACCCAGTTGGGCAAGTCTGAATAAAGATGTCGTGCTATTACTCATTTGGTCAAGTATTTTTGGTTGCAGCATTAGCGCCGTCATTTATTTAGGCAATATTACCAAACCAATTCGTCTGCCTTGGAAACCCTTACAAGACTTATTCGCTTACGACTTTTACACCCCTAAACTCTATCGCGTCACCATCATTTTCGGCGTTGCCCAACTTTCCAAATTTGCTGATATGATTGACCGCTTCATAGTTGATGGCATAGTGAATTTAGTGGGTTTATTTTCCCTCTTAGGTGGCGAAGGTTTGAAATACAGTACCACTGGACAGACCCAAACTTATGCTTTTACAGTGCTTTTGGGAGTAGGCATTTTCTGTGCCTGGATAACTTGGCCATTGTGGAAATTCCAGTTCTTGAGTTTGATGTTTTAGTCCATTCATAACTACCAAATTAATATGTTGAGTTTTCTGATTTGGATACCAATTATCAGTGCTGTAATTATTGGGTTTTTACCTGGTAAACTCGTTCCGGCTAGTCGCATCCGCTTAGTATCTTTAACCGTAGCAGGTGTAGTTTTATCCTGGAATTTGTTTATTTTGCTGAAATTCGATATCAGCACCCCAGGGATGCAATTTGAAGAATATCTGCCTTGGAATGAAACTTTGGGTTTAACTTATCAACTAGGGGTTGATGGGTTATCAATTTTGATGTTAGTACTCAATAGTTTACTCACCTGGGTTGCTATTTACAGCAGTGATAAACAAACCGAACGCCCACGACTTTTTTATTCCCTGATTTTATTTATTAGTGGTGGCGTAGCTGGGGCATTCTTAGCAGAAAACCTGTTGTTATTCTTCTTATTCTACGAACTAGAATTAATCCCCTTCTATTTATTAATTTCCATTTGGGGAGGAGAAAAACGAGCTTATGCTGGCATCAAGTTCTTAATTTATACTGCTGTTTCCGGTGCTTTCATTTTAGCCACCTTCTTAGGGATGGTATTCCTGACTGGTGCGAACAGTTTTGCCTTCAATGCTGTATCTACCCAAAATATTTCCGCAGGTTTACAACTCCTCCTCCTGATAGGAATTATTATCGGCTTTGGAATTAAAATACCTCTGGTTCCCTTCCATACTTGGCTACCAGATGCTTATGTTGAAGCTTCCGCACCCATTGCGATTTTGTTGGGTGGTGTGTTGGCGAAGTTAGGAACCTATGGACTGTTACGCTTTGGGATGGGAATGTTTCCCCAAGCTTGGACTGTGGTTGCACCAACTTTAGCAATTTGGGGGGCTATTAGTGCGATTTATGGGGCAGTAATTGCGATCGCGCAAACAGATATCAAGCGCATGGTAGCATACAGTTCTATCGGTCACATGGGTTATGTCTTACTAGCCAGCGCCTCTAGCACACCGTTAGCACTTGTGGGTGCAGTGGCGCAAATGTTTAGCCACGGTTTAATTCTAGCTATTCTCTTCCACTTAGTCGGGGTAATAGAAGCCAAAGTTGGTACGCGTGAATTAGATAAACTCAATGGCTTAATGAGTCCTATTCGCGGTTTACCTTTAATTAGTGCTTTACTGGTTCTCAGTGGGATGGCTAGTGCGGGAATACCTGGTTTAACAGGATTTGTAGCGGAATTTATTGTATTTCAAGGTAGTTTTTCAGCTTTTCCCTTACCCACACTCTTATGTGTAGCATCTAGCGGCTTAACAGCAGTGTATTTTGTGATTCTCCTCAACCGTACCTGTTTTGGCAAGCTGGATAATAATTTAGCTTACTTCCCCAAAGTTGTCTGGGCGGAAAAAATTCCGGCTTTAGTTTTGGCAGTTCTAATTATCTTTTTGGGTGTACAACCGACTTGGTTAGTGCGTTGGAGTGAAACCACAACTACAGCTATGGTGGCGACAATTCCCCCTATAGAAAAAACCGTCATTGCTCAAGTTGTTGTGAAGTAAGTAACAGAATATGAAGATGAGCGAACCGCCAAGCCGCCAAGAACGCCAAGGGAGCAATTAATTTAACTATCAAAGTTTAGAGGCAATAGTCATGGTACAAACTCCAGAAAAATCTACGAATAAACTACCTCCTTCTTCATGAATTTGCTGAGATAATTCATCGGTTAGAAGCAGGTGGTTCGATGTTGCCAGATACACCTGAAAATTTAAAACAAATTATCGGCATTTATAAAGCTTATGCTGTACCGATGGATTTTTACTGGCGTAATTTGCTTTATATCGCTGAACGAGTATTTTTAAATCCTTTGCCCTTTTTTAAATACTTCTTGCCGAAAGAGTATTTGGAATTGCATAATCATTATGCTGGGGATGACGCTGAATTGAGAGTTTGGCGTGGTGAAGCTACTGCACATCCTGAACTTTTGGCATTTATGGAAAAGGGTGAAACCTTGAAAATGCCCAAGTTATTACATCACTTATTCCATGACCGCATCAATATGGAATTTGCTGAAGCTTGTATGCGGGCTATGTTTTGGCACAGGGGAATGGGTGGGAAATTTGACCCTTATTTAGATAGTCCAGAATATAAAGCCAACGCTGATAGAGCTATCAAAGCTTATTTCCAAGGAAACCCGGTAATGTTGGGGCTTTATAAACTGTTCCCAGATATGTTTTTAGAACAGTGCCGCCAAATGTCTTACTATTCTAATTTGGGGCTATTCTGGGAAGTTATGGCTCCGGTATTTTTTGAAATGTCAGATTTATATGACGAGGGGAAAATTACCACTGTCCCAGAAGCTATGAATTTTCTGGTAAATGGGATTTTTGCCGTCGCAAGTCGTCCTATTTACCATCATGTTTATATCCGTGGTGAATGCTACGAAATCATTCCCAAATCTGAAGGTTTTGTCTGGTTGTATGAAGCTGCATTACCTTATGTAGAAGCTGTTTTTTATCGCACAGCACCTTTTAGGGGAACAAAATCTTATAATGCTCAAGCGGGTCAAGTACCAAATAAGCAAGAAGATTTCCACTATGGTATTCTTTATGCTGATGTATTTCCGGTGGGAACAGCAGGTATTCCCCCAACATTATTAATGCAAGATATGTTGCATTTCTTGCCAGAATATCTAATTGAAGATTACAAAAAACATTGCCGAGGCGAAGATGATATGTTGATTCAGTTGGGAATTACTTTCCAACGGTCAATGTACAATGTTACATCTGCGGTAATTCAAGCATTACGTACAGCATTACATCATCCTTTAGATGACCCTGATCCTGAGCATTTACAAGCCAATAGAGACTTTTATGAGGCGCAGTTAAATCGTTTTACTCGGACTGATTACGGTATGCGTGATGCGGCGCGTATGCGTGATATTCAAAGCCAAGATTATCGTTGATATCTTCTCACCGCTAAGTCAGTAGGCGAGAAAAATTCCATGTATATGAAGAAATACAAATTACTAGTAGGGTGTGTTATGCCGTAGGCTAACGCACCTTTAATTTTTAAAGCCATGCTTGGTATGTTGCATGAGAGCAAATTTTGTTAGAGACGTTCCGCCGGAACGTCTCTACAATTCTCAACTAATTGCAGTAGATTCTGCTAATTCAAACTTGTAACCATAACCGCGCACAGTTTTAATAAACTCAGGAACAGTACTATCAACCTCCAACTTTTTACGCAGTTGTCCTATATGCACATCAACCACCCGACAGTCGCCCACATACTCGCAATTCCAGATTTTTTGAATTAGCTGGGGACGACTCCAAGCTTGACCAGGATGACTTGCTAAAAAATGTAAAATATTAAATTCTAGAGCTGTTAAAGACAGAGGTTGATCATTAAGTGTCACCACCCGATCATCTGGGTTAATTGTTAGCTGCTTGAAATTCAGGCGCTGTGTTGAATAGTGGTGAATACAGCGAATGCGTCTCAAAAGAGCTTGTACTCTCACTTCAATTTCTGCTAGGCTAAACGGCTTAGTCATAAAATCATCAGCACCTGCTGAAAGAATCTTAATTTTATCAGACTCAGCCGTTCTTCCAGTCAGTATCATCACTAATACATCAGTGCGACTCTGCATTTCTTGACACAATTGATAGCCATTGATATCTGGTAAATTCCAATCTAAAATTACTAAATCAGGATTGAATTTATCAAACAATGACAAAGCTGTTTTACCATCAGCCACTGACTCTATTTCATATTTTCGACTTAAAAAGCGCTGTATAAGATTGCGGATGCCTAAATCGTCATCTACAACAAGAATTTTAGGATTTGTCATAGGAAGCATCACCATAAAGTTTTAGCCTATTTTTGATCTGGCGATTGATTTTTGTTGTTGTAGCTACTTGACGGTAAACCATTCTTTTATAGGATATGTTGTAATTACACCTAACCTGGAGTTAGGACTGCGCCCAATCAGGAAAGCTGTTTCCTAGTTTTAGTGTGATGATTTACGCCTATCTTAGTTGAGTACTTACGTGTATAGCAGTTGCTCGCAAAACTTTCCCACTATATTGCTTCGCTTCACTTAATTTTCTCTTCATTTTATTAAAAGTTCAGCTATGAAATTTGTCAACAGTTAGAATTATCTAAGACTGAAATTATTAAATATCAGTACTTACCAAAGAGCGAGCCAAAGTCCCTGACTTGAGATATGGTATCGGAGGCTACTCCAAGGAAGCTAGCGCCAAATTAATCACGTAATTACGTGAATTTTGCGTAATTCTTAAATATCTCAGATGGCATAAAGTTAAAGGTATTCAACAAAAATTAGATACCAGTAAATTGGTGCTAAACTTGCTGGCAAGATGCGGTGGATTAACAGCTTATAACACCCTAGAAATAATTTATACTTCTTCATATATTTTTTGGCATTTTTCTCGCCGACTCATTTAAGCCAGCAAAACAGGATTTTGGATGTAACGGACACGATATTAAATATTAAAAAATAAATCAGCTAATCTAGCTGTGGATAGAAGTTGAAGCTATTCATACCTGAGAAAGAGAATAATTATATCTAGATTTTGCTAAGTTACGCTTAGTAAGTTTAGACAAAAAATTATGAATGCCAATCCACTAAATGCTATTATCCCTCAACAACCACCCGTTACACCGCAATCTGATGTTTATGCAGTTAAATCTCGTTTGGAATGGGGTGAACCAGCTTTTACAATCATAGATGTGCGCGATGGCGGCGAGGTAGGCGCAGTGTCTCAAAGAGAGCAAAGCTATCGTCAAACCTATAATGAGGGTCATATTATGGGGGCGATGTCAATGCCTATGGATGAGTTAGTCGATAGGGCTAGGTCATCTTTAGATAAAAATCGTGATATATATGTCTACGGTGCGAATGATCAAGAAACTGCTCAAGCGGCGCGAATGCTGCGTGATGCTCAATTTACCCATGTCTCTGAACTTAAAGGTGGTTTAGCTGCATGGAAGGAAATTGGCGGTCCCACAGAAGGCATTATTGAATCGAAAACTCCCGCAGGTGCAGATGATCTGAATGTGGTATCTCGGATGCAAAACCACTTGGACAATCTCAACAAAGATGTCTAGTTTTCTAGTCATAGAATTTGGTATTTTGGATGGTTACCACACAGATGTTAATGGTTAAAACTATTGCAAATTACAATCAGTGAGAGGTTGAAATCATCACTGATTGAACACTATTAACTAAAATTCAGTGGGAGTCTGTACTCACAATTAATCAATTCAAAAAATTTCTTTTCAGGGTTTTCTCAATGTTCAAATATATCCTTAAATTGCAGTAAATCTAAGGTAACTAAAGTTGGCAAAACTTGAAAGCATTCCTGAGCAATTTGCCAACGCTCTTCTCGTTTGAGCATTTCTGTGAGTTTTTGCCGGATACTGATTAAGTAACGGACATCATTGGCAGCATAATTGAGTTGAGCCTCAGATAAATTAGCCGCATTACCCCAATCGGAACTTTGTGAACTTTTATCTAATTCTATGTGTTCTAACTCTTGTACTACGTCTTTGAGTCCGTGGCGATTGGTGTAGGTGCGAGCCAGCTTACTAGCAATTTTGGTACAAAACACAGGCTGAACCTGAATCCCCAGGTTATGGCGCAAAGTCCCCACATCGAAACGCGCGAAGTGAAAAATTTTCACCACATTCGCTGCTTCCATGAGTTTTTTTAAATTGGGAGCTTCGGTTTGTCCTTTGGCGATGCGAATTGCTGTGACTTTACCCTCCTGATTGCATAGCTGAATCAGACACAAGCGATCGCGCTGCGGTAATAATCCCATCGTTTCGGTATCGACAGCGATCGCCTCGGATTTTAAATATTCAGCTAGAACAGCGTCACTCAAATCGCGATCGCCTACTTGAAAATCTTGTAATGTCATGAATCCTGAATAATAAATGCAGTGTCTTGTAGATAAAAATACTATCAGACACTACATTAGTATTGTGCAGAAACTCAGTAAATAAATCTATCTACTGCTAATGAAAATTTGGGTAAGGTAAACTTCGCCTTTTTGATTGGTAGCCACACCAACCCCTGTGAGGTTAAAATTGCCTTGAATATTCTTCAAATGTCCGGGACTTTCCAACCAACCTGTAACAGCTTGACTAGCAGGATTGCTATATCCCCGATTGACTGCGACATTCTCTGACGCATTGTTGTAGCGTAAGGGAATAGCTGTAATTCTCTGTTCAAATCCATCATGGCTAAAAGGAACTTTACCATTAGCCATGTTTTCGCTGTGAATCCTTGCCTGTTGAGTGATATTTGCATTTAAAGTCAACTTTGGCAGATTATGAGTAACTCGATATCGATTAATGTCGTCAAAAACTGATTTTTCTAGGGCATTTGTGTCAAAATTAGTAGTTAATGTTGCGGCCTGACTTGAAGAAATTAATAGCTGTTGATTACGAGTGTTTTTTTCTGTAGAAGTTTGACCTGTTATGGGAGCATTCATGAATCCACTCGCCAGGACAAGCGTACTTAAAGCGATGCCAAAAGCAGGTTGTCGGAACATGGACAGTCGCGTGATATGTGTAATTGTTAGACCTATAATCTAACTTCTTGTTCTCAGAATACAGAACAGGATACTATTTAAAATTCATCAAATTGCGGCATTTTGGCAAATACTTTACAGAAAAAATAAGTGAACTATTGTTCTTTGAAATATTTAAATAATTCAGCCTTAAGTAAGATGCGATCGCTAGGCGGAGCGGCTTCTCTATAAGTAATAAATATTTCTCCTTTGAGCATAAATAAATTTAGTTGCTCAGAATCCAATACCTTTCGGTTAAGGGATGTAGAGACGTTCCATGGAACGTCTCTACAAGGGTTTTCGGCTCACGAGTTTGCTTAACCGAGCAGTATTGGCTCAGAATCTCCCCGGCTCCCCGCTCCCCTACATCCTCAGTCACTAAGCCAATGTGGTTACCTGTTTTTGCTGTGAAAGTTAGTATAATTGAAAACTTATTATATTTTGTCCTTCCTTTTGTAACCAGCGATCG
Source organism: Nostocaceae cyanobacterium CSSed10_463m (assembly GCA_003556955.1). The sequence continues at coordinate 1,156 of PWQB01000658.1, read as the reverse complement.
CCTAAAATTAACTTTACGTCTGAGAGAAGTTTTAATATGTCTATTCCCGAAATTACACAACAGCTGTTAGCAGCAAAACAAGAGAAAGGATTAAGTTTTGCCGATTTAGAAAAAATTATCGGTCGTGACGAAGTATGGATTGCGGCTGTATTCTACCGACAAGCTAGCGCCTCCCCAGAAGAAGCTAAATTATTGGTGGAAGCATTGGGATTAGGTGCTATTTATATTCAAGCGTTGACTGAATGTCCTCTCAAAGGACTAGGTCCAGTTGTCCCCACTGATCCACTAATTTATCGTTTTTACGAGATTATGCAGGTATACGGAATGCCCATTAAAGCCGTAATTCATGATAAATTTGGTGACGGTATTATGAGCGCCATTGACTTTACTTTAGATGTGGAAAAAGAATCAGACCCCAAAGGCGATCGCGTTAAAGTTATTATGTCTGGTAAATTCCTCTCTTACAAAAAGTGGTAAACTTTCAGTTATGCGTAGGGTGGGCTATTACTCATCCTTTCTTGACTAATCTTGGAGTTACTAAAGATATATCAACCACAGATGAACACAGATGCAGTTTTATAATTAAACCTTGTCCATCATGAAAAGTGAAGTTTTTGTCATTGCGACGTAAGGAAGCAATCTCACCATCTTGACTAAAAACTACAGTTCTCAAAGTAGACAAGGTTTATGTGTTGCATCTAAATTAAATCTGTTGTATAAAATTTAAATCCTTCTTAACCAGTTACAACTCTTGCAAGAAGAAACAATTAAAACATCAAATGAGATAAGTTTAAATCCTTATTACACCCAAAAATTAGGAAAAGCGTATTTGGGTGATAGTCTAGAACTGATTAAATCTGTTGAGCAAAATAGTATTAATCTCATCCTCACTTCACCACCCTTTGCTCTCACACGTCAAAAAGAATATGGTAATGAAAGCGCGGAAAAATATATTGAATGGTTTCTACCTTTCGCCACAGAATTTAAAAGAGTTCTCACAGATGATGGCTCATTTATTTTAGACTTAGGTGGCGCTTACCTGCGTGGTAATCCTGTCAGAAGTATCTACCAATATGAACTCTTAGTCAGATTGTGTAAAGAAGTCGGCTTTTTTCTCTCGCAAGAATTCTATCACTATAATCCAGCCCGATTACCT
>PWQB01000143.1 GCA_003556955.1 Nostocaceae cyanobacterium CSSed10_463m | reverse complement strand
TCACTGGTTGTTCGATGCTCTTTCTCCCCTAGACCCCACACCCCACACCCCACACCCCGCCCCAACGGGGCTTGGTCATACACTGGGAGAATATTTGTGTGTACACCGTAGCCTAGTAGTTTACTTCGACTTGTGTGTACACCGTAGCCTTGAGAAGGGGGGGAATTAGAATCAAAGTCCCCCTTTGTAAGGGGGATTTAGGGGGATCAGATCACTTCTGTGTACACCGTCACCTTCCCTACCAGGGAAGAACTACATCTGTCGTCAGGGCGCAAGGCCTTGCGCCCCTACCGTGTGGTCTATTTACCTGAAAATAGCTGTAGACAAATGTGGGATTAAGCGCCTACGGCTTCTTTCGCTGCATATAGCACTTCAGCGTTAATCTCTTTGAAACCTCTCTCACGGGCAAATTTCTCGGTGTTGCGTTTGACTTTACCTCGCACAAATCCAGGAATTTTGTTGAGTTCGGCTTGTCCGTCTTTCGACCAGTTGAGGTCTGAGTCGGCTGATATTCCTTTGGTGATTACTTCTTTGGTGTCGTGTCCCCCGAAGATTTCTAAAAGATGATCTTCCATTCCCAAGGTGAAGGAGTTGTATATCAAGTCTGTGATCTGATTTGTCCCTTCGTAACCTAAAAATGGTTTGTATCCTATGGGGAAGTTCTGGACGTGTATGGGTGAAGCTATGACTCCACAAGGAATGTCTAAGCGTTTACCAACGTGGCGTTCCATTTGTGTACCGAATATGGCTGAGGGTTCCACTCGTGCGATCGCATCTCCAATTTCTCCGTGATCGTCGGTAATCAGCACTTCGTCGCAATATTCGCTTACCTGTTCGCGGAACCAGTCTGCATCATATTTACAGTAAGTTCCCGCCCAAACTACGTGAATCCCCATTTCTCTGGCCAAAATTTTGGTCATGGCCGCAGCGTGGGTATTGTCTCCAAAGACTACGGCTTTTTTACCAGTCAAGTTTTGACAGTCAATAGAACGGGAGAACCACACAGCTTGAGATACATTCATGGTTTGTTCGGTGATGAATGCTTCGTAATCAGCTTCAGCGCCTTGGGCGTTAATTACTTGCTGAATTTTACGGATACATCTGGCAGTTTCTACTACACCCATTGGGGTAATATCTACGCAAGGGGTTCCAAATTGTTCTTCTAAGTAAGCCGCAGTGGCTAAACCCAGTTCTCGGTAAGGAACTAAGTTAAACCAAGCTTGGGGTAATTTTTTCAAGTCATGAACCGAAGCACCTTCAGGAATGATTGTATTGATTTCAATTCCTAAGTCAGCCATGAGGCGTTTGAGTTCGGTGCAGTCGTGGTTGTTATGAAAACCAAGAGTAGAATTACCTATAATGTTAACAGAAGGTTTTGCCGTTTTGCCTGTCGGTAATTCGCCCCGCTTCCGGGCTTTTTCGATGTAATACTGCACAATTTGGTGCAGGGTGCGGTCTGCGGCTTGCAGTTCGTTAAAGCGGTAGTGATTGACATCTGCTAACATCACATCACCTTTGGCTTCTAACTGCGCCCGTTCGACAAAGTTATGTAAATCTTCTTGCAAAATGCTAGATGTACAGGTGGGAGTTAACACAATTAAATCGGGATGTTCTTCTGCATCTTTGCGGGTGATGTTATCTACCACCTTTTCTTGAGAACCTCTAGCTAAAACGTTGCGGTCAACTACACTGGTGGTTACAGGGGTAAAGTTTTTCTCCCGCGATAACATGGAGCGCATGACGTTAAAGTAGTCATCGCCTAATGGGGCGTGCATAATCGCATGGACGTTTTTAAATGAACTTGCGACTCGCAGTGTGCCGATGTGGGCTGGCCCTGCATACATCCAGTAAGCTAATTTCATGAATGTGTTCTCCCTTTGCAACTGAAATAACTATAAGTGCTTGATTATGAAATCGCTTCTGATTGTCTCAAATGCCGGAGTCAAAATAAAAGGGGAGTCTTTGCTAATTGACTTGGTAATTAATAGCTCAAACCTACTTGCTGATTAGGTTTTGGCTTCTAGATTTAACAATATTGCTCAGATTTAATTACATAACTCTTAACGATTTGACAAATATTTTTATCAATTTTTGTTGATTATGTTAATTGTTAAATTATTACTAAGAATATTTTGCACCGCATCAGGTACAGTTAATACAACAGAACAGGCAAGATGCCTGCTCCAGAAGAGAAATATAATGGATCATTTTCAGCTTGCTAGGCCACTACAATACTTAATTCTCATCTCGTCCATGAATTTGCGCTGGTGGACTGGTGGCTTCAACTGCGGTAAATGGTTCAAGAATTTTGTACGTATGATTTGCACCTTTGGGGACTACCCAAGAACTTCCCGGTTCTAATAAAATCATTTGTCCTTCTATGTGTAGTTCTGCACGGCCTTTGATTGCATAGCCAACTGTTTCATAGTCGCGGGAGGTGGGTTGTTTATCCGCGCTTGGTTGTTCATCTTCCCAAAGACGCATAGAAAGTGATTTACCAGAGGCCAGATATTTTTGACCGAGTTGACCTTTAGGGGAATGGGTAGAGTCTATTTTTTTCACACTTGTATCAGTCATAATTAACCTGTGATTTAATTAGGGGTTTGCTGGTCTATTTTCTGGATAAAGTCTAAAACCTAGCTACAGCAAGCATTTCATTGGTGATTTCTGCTATAGTATCCACGGCGAGTCCCTGTAATTGGCTCAACGGTTTCTTCCACTTGGTCTTGAACACCCTGGAAAAATTCTTTTGTGGCTTTGGGTGTGGGTTCATCTAGGTTGAGCTTTTCTCGAACATTCTCAGCAGTTTCCTTGAGGTTTTTCTGCGCCTGGTTCACCTGTCTGTCGTTTCTAATGGAGGTATTATTATCAGGCGTACCTTTGTAATAAATGCCTTCTGGAGTTTTTACGGTGTCGGCTTGCGCCACCAGCATATTGTTACCGTAGTTAAAAACCTGGAATGAGAAAAAGGCAAAACCTATCAGACAAACTATAACAATTTGGCGCAAAACTATATTTTGTAACCAAGAAAAGACGCGTTTCATAAAAATCTTCTATTGTGATTGGATAACTTGAATTGGGGAGCAGGGGAGCAGGGAGCAGGGGGGATAAAGAACAAATATGGTCTGATGAAATGGGGCAATTTATTTTCTGGAAATTCTTGAGACCAAATATTTTATAGTTCAGATTTTCATTGAATCCAAATTCTAAAATCCAAAATCCAAAATCCAAAATCTAAAATTGCTTCAGTCAGCCACCCCCGTCCCCAAATATCTACACAGCCGCCCCTGTGGTGGGCTTGGGAGCCTTAACTTCAGTGCCTATACGTCCCCGATATAGCTGTGCTAATCTCTGCTCGTATTTCCGCAAATCTTCATAAATTTCTTTAAAAATTGCGGTGGCTACGGGGTCTGTATACATAGCGCACAAATTACCAATATCGCCTAAACCTGTTTGCACATCTCCCAAGGCGCAGCGTAACTGATAGATGTCATCGCTACCAGTGAAGGCACTTTTGACTTTGGCATATTGATTGGCGATATTTGCCATTAAGGAAGGTTTTTCATCGAGTCTGTCGAGATAGGTTTCTAACTTCTGAATATGGCGCTGTCTATTGCCAATCATCTCTTGAAAGAGCGATAGCGCTTGGTTATCTGATTCTTTTTCGGCATACTGTTCTAAGGCTTCCATTGAATAACGCTCACCACTCAAAGCTGTATTCAAGCCTCTAGTAATTTCACCTTTGGTAGAACCCCCCCACGCATCAGCTAGTTTCCACCACTGAGCGCTGGTGTCTTTTTCATCGGGAAGTGCTGCATCTTTACCACCGTAACCCAAACGACTCAGCAGCGCTGTGGTAAAAATTGCTAAGTCTCCTGGTTCACGAGAGGTAATTAAATTCCTGTCTACTACCAATGGCTGATCAAGATAATTTGCACCTGCATTGATCATATCTTTGCTGATAGCACTAAAACCAGTGGCTTTTCTACCTTTGAGCAAATCACCCTCAATTAAAAGTTGTGGCCCGTGACATACCGCAGCTATCCATTTTCCTTGTTGCATAGCTTCTTGGACGAAGCGGACTGTGTTGGGATTCCGCCGCATTTTGTCGGGAGCCATACCACCGGGAATTACCACTGCATCAAATTCTGTAGGGTTAGTTTCTGTGGTGGTAGCGTCTGGTTGAACTGAAAGTTTACCTCGTTTACCTTTGTATTTTTCATTCATGCGTGAACCGAGGACAATTACCTCCATCCCCGCTTGTTTTAAGGCATGACAAGGGATAGTAAATTCTATATCCTCAACGCCATTTTCAATCAAAATAGCCACTTTTTTCTTCGCAGAATGATTGTGAGAGTTTGTCATGAGTTTTCCTTATTGTTAGAACTTAACCAAATAAATTAACAGTTACTGATGTAATTACTGCTTATGTAGCGGGAATTTCGCTTGTTGATGATGTGCTGAAGAGTTCCTCATAATCATGAGAAAAATAATGATGAAACTTGGCAAATTTCTCAGGATTAATCGCGTTTTGCAAAACTGCAAATACAGCCCGAACATGAATGGCGGTTGTTGTCGGTTCTATATTTTCTCTTTGACTCACACGGGCAATAAATTCTTGCAGGTTGAAAGATTCGTTACTTTCTCCCTCTGTGGCTTGCAAAGATTGACTCAGTTCTGGTGGTAATTCTCCGGCTACTTCTTGTGCTTCGTCACCAGGGATACGCTCTTTTAAAGTTTCTAAAGTAGCACGAGTAGCACGTTCTGCCTCTTCACGAGAATTTGATTGAGCTAAACTTTGCACGTGTGTAATAAATTCACTATATTCCATTTTCTACCTCCGCTATTAACAGCGATGCTTGGTTTTTATGAATCAAATTGCTAAAAATTCGTAATTCGTAATTGATTCTTACGCGGCTTATGCAAATGTAATTAAAAGGTACAGGCTGACACAGATTACAATTACTAAGCGTGAATTAAATTTGAATTCACACTTACCAGATTAGGAAATAATCAATAATTAATCTTCGTTCTCAAGTAATATATTTTTTATCACTAAAGTAATACATCTCTGGTGAGACAGGGTTTTAATGTGGCAATGTTAAGATGAAAAAGTAGATAAAATTTATATTAATATTATTTCTTATGCCAGAAAATAATCATAATCAAGATAGTCAAGAAGTTAATCCTGATGATTTAGCACAAGAAATTACTGAATCCTACGGTACTGGTGTTAAAGAGATGCCAGGGTATAATATTGGTGGGCGATCGCTCCGACAAAGACAACGGCAATATACACATACCAGTCCGGAAATTACTGGTGGTGATGTTGATGCTAATTGGCAAGAAGAAGATGCTGTAGGAGATGAAGCTGTGGGTGGTACTGCTCCCACTCCTGATCAAAATGTAACTGACGAATTGGGACAAGCAGTAGGATTACCGATGAATGATCAAACTTTTCTCCATACCCACGATATTTTAGAGCAACGTGATGATTCTCGCTGGGAATTAGATCCCATGTCTTCTGATGATTATCCAGAACGAAAAGAATGATCGTTAGGGAATACTAATACCCAGATCCCCGACTTCTCTAAGAAGTCGGGGATCTAAACTTTGTCCATCATGAAAAGTGGAGTTGTTGTCATTGCGACGTAAGGAAGCAATCTCACCATCTTGACTAAAAACTACAGTTCTCAAAGTAGACAAGGTTTATATCTATATTGTCCAATTTTTATGTTTGATTATGGTCAAATTTGCCAAACTTTGATAGTTTTGTCATTGCTACCACTAGCTAGTAACTTACCATCTGGACTTAAAGAAATAGCATTTACACTTTCAGAATGTCCGGTTAAAGTTTGCAACACTTCACCTGTAGGAATTTGCCAAATTTTAATAGTTTTGTCAGCACTACCACTAAACAGGGTTTTGCCATCTGGACTAATGGCTAATGATGTCACCTTATTTGAGTGACTACTTAATGTATGCAGAAGTTTACCTGAGATTAAATCCCAAATTTTAATAGTTTTGTCAGCACTACCACTAAACAGGAATTGTCCATCAGCACTCATGACTATTGACTTCACCTCATCTGAGTGACTCACCAGAGTACGTAAAGGATCGCCTGTACGTGGGTTCCATAATCTAATTTTGCGATCAGCGCCACCACTGGCGAGGATTTTACCATCTTGGCTAATGGCTACAGCATGAACAGCCAAGGAATGCCAAAGTGTACAAATGCGTTCGCCTGTACGTAGATGCCAAATTTTGATTTTATTACTTCCACTGGCGATAATTTGACCATCGTGGCTCATTGCTACTACATTAACTGGTTTTTGATGTCCCAGAAGCGTATGCACTAGTTTACCCGTTTTCAAATCCCAAACCTTGACATTACCGCTAGGATGTTCACAACTACCAACAGCCATAAAACTACTATCAGGACTAATGGCCACAGATGAAACTTCGCCTTTATTACCTGTGAGGGTGCGAATTTGTGTCCCAGTCTGAAGATTCCAGAGGTTGATAGTTTTGTCTGCACAGCCACTGACTAAAACCTGGCCATCTGCACTAATAGCCACAGATGTCACTTTGTCTGAATGTGCAGTCAGGGTATAACCCAGAGATGGGGATGCTAGGGTAAGTTGCTGCTGGAGATCAGCAATTTTATCTAAAAGCTTGTCTATATCCGCAATATTTTGGTGAACTGACAACAGCCCGCCGGGTATCCTATCGCTCAGTGCGATAAAATAGGCTTTTAACTTTTCTAGATATTCCTTGTCTTCTATCTTCACAGCTGATTGCATCGCCTCTAAAGGATTTGTAAATTCCTCTAGTGACACCTGACGCAATGCTAACCATCTATTAATAGAGTAATCTATTTGGGACTGCGCCCAAGTCAGATCAGGTAAATAAGATAAACTTTGGGCTAATTGTAAAGCCAATTCTGGAACCCAATAACGACGCTCATCTGCTAAAGCGTCGTAAACTTGCTGATAGCCTGTGGCGTATACCCGCAAAAGTTCCTGTACAGATTGTAAATTTAAAGTGTCTGGAAGTAAACTAGGCAGTAACTCTGGTAATAAGGGCAACACCTCATTATCAACTAAGTGATAGGCATCGGCTACCCAAGCTGCAACTAAACAATGACAGTTAATTAATACCTGAGAAAGTTTGGCTAAATCCTGATGATTAACTTGATAATTTAAGGATAATTGACTAATATCAATACCTTTCTCTTGCCATTTCTCTGCTTTTTCTAAAATTTCTAAATTTAATACATTATCTCCACCTAAATGATTAATTACTGCTAAATCTTCTCCCATTAACAGCAATTCATCTCTAATTTTTTTCCATTGTAAAGCCCGAATTTTGGCAGATTCCTGGAGAATTTCTTGATAAGGCAGACGAAAAATAGTTTTATAGTAATAAGTTTCTTGACCTAATCCCCAATAAGCAATGCGAAAATTGAGATAATCCCCATCATGCTCTGATTCTAAAATTAAAATTGGCTCTGTTTTTAACATTCCAAACAAAGCTTTAATACTAGATTCACTATGAAACCGTTTACTATCCCAAGCACCTGCTAAAAGTTCCGTGGGTCTAATGGGACTATGCAATGAATAATGTTTGTGCAGAAACTCTCGTAAACCTTCCGCTAAAGTTAGCTCTATCGTCGATTTTTGCTGATTTTTCTGGTCAAATTGGTCAAAGTTAATTTGTGGAGGAGCCAGAAAAATTTTCAGAGGTGTACGTTGAGAATTAGTCCCAGCATCTAAAATTTGTGAAGGATACAGCCTCAAAGGCCAGTTATCAAAAATTTGGGAAATTTCTGGCAATTTCAGCGAAGTTTCTCGTGCTTGCGTTGCTATTTTTAACTGTGTCGCCCGTTGGTAAATAGCCAATTCCTGTTGCAGCGTTTTTTGTTGCTCAAATTCTGTAATCACATCATCTTTTTTCTCTGGTAAATAGACAGTTTTGATGATTTCTTGCATTATTTGCGGAAATTGAGCATTGCTTATAATGCTATTTTCTTGAGTGCGCTTTTGGATGAGTGTGACAATCACAGGTGTGAACTCTATCACCAATTGAGTGAGTAACCTTAACCCTGGTTCCATAAGGATATTCCTGTTAAGTAAATAAAATTATCAGTGGACTGCAAATATGCGTAATAGCTGGTTATGAGACACCAATTCTCTAGTAATCTCATATTTTTCATTAATAAATTTAGGAGTCACTGCCTATACTACTATCTTAAGAAACATTTTTATTAAGAAAAGAAAATTCACTAATTCAAAATTATTTATACCAAAAAGCAAAATACCTCACTGAGCCTAAAAAGACGCAATGAGGTATTAGTTAGTTGTTAAATTATTAACAGCAAAAATTAAAATTTTATTCCTAGTTGGCCGTTGAAACCTCGTACAGAATTGTAACCACCACCGATAAAAACATTATCGGTAGCACTTACCTGAACACCACCAGAAACAGCCACCCCCTTATCCTCTGAATACCAACCAACTCCTACATAAGGTGAAATTACTGGTAAACTGAGGAATTTTAAAACATCTGCACCCACAGCACCATCAGGGCCTCTTCCTACCTCTACCCCAAAATCGAAAGCTCTAGCCCCCACAGCATAGGTAACTTCGCCATCTTTTCCACCCACAGAAACCCAAGGTTGTGGTAAAAACTGAGCAGAAGCTTGACTAGGGACAAATGCAGTTAAGCAACTTAGTGATGAAATGAGTATTTTAGCAAGAACCGCTTTTTTCACGTTTTTCTCCTACACTACCTCTGACATTTTGACATTTTTGCACCCTTGAAGGCGTGGAATTTCCAGAATCACTTCTAGAACTTCCTGTTTATAAGACTCTACTGACTCAAAGGAGTTTCCGGACTACGTTCTAGTCTCTGGTGTGTAAAATCGCGGTATTATTTAGTAACTGTTTGTGATTTATTAATCTCATCATGTCACAGGAAGCTATTGCCACAATCGTATCTACCTACTTTGCTAACATTGCAGCCATGAATCCAGAAGGCTGGGTAGAGAATTTTGCTGAAGATGCGATTAGTCATGACCCAGTTGGTGAACCGCCGGCAAAAGTGCATGAGGGATATCGGGAGTTTATGGGACAGTTACAAGCATTTTTTGATAAACTAGAACCAATAACTGAGCATATCTTCATTGCAGGTAATGAGGCGGCGGTGAAGTGGACGATGCATGGTGTAAGCAAAACAGGTAAGTCAGTTACCTTTGAGGGCATTACGATTTTTGAAATTAACGCAGCTGGTAAGATTCAAACAACTCGCGCTTATTGGAATCCAGCAAATATGGTGGCACAGCTGCGGGCGTAAATTTCCACGAGTTGGGAGTGCTAAAATTATCCCACAATTCAAGAAGAAGTTTTCACTAAACCTTGTCCATCATCAAAAGTGGAGTTTTGTCATTGCGACGTAAGAGGATGTTTTAAAAGTCTTATTGTCGGTAGCAAAACATTTTAGATCCCCCTAAATCCCCCTTGAGAAGGGGGACTTTGATTCTAATTCCCCCCTTTTTAAGGGGGGCTAGGGGGG
>PWQB01000406.1 GCA_003556955.1 Nostocaceae cyanobacterium CSSed10_463m | reverse complement strand
CTCCTGTACGGGCGGGTTCACTAAGGATTTTGACGAATCACAGACTGACTGCTTAAACCCGCCCCTACACACTCAGCACTCAGCACTCAGCACTCAGCACTTTGCTATAATTCCCTGGAGCCGGGGCTGTAAACAGCATAAAATACAACCTACTCTCAATCAAAAGTCATGAAGAGTAGGTTAAAATTTCCGCACAAACTTAAGACTTAGGGCAGATTTTGGAAGTAAGCTTCTAAGGCTTCGTTGACTAACTCTGTCATGGGTCTATTTTGGCTATTAGCTGCTTGTTTGAGCTTGGCATATACGTCATCTTTCAGACTAACTCGATGGCGAGATTTGCTGGCACTCGTAGTAGTTTGTGGTTGATAAGTAGCTGCAAATTCACGCAAAGCATCAAAACCGAGTCGATGGCAAAAATCACCAAAGCTTTCCTCATATTTGCGAAAGTTCTTAAAGTAAACGAAAATTGGCTCTAAAAAGCTTTCTATGTCGTTATGGTGTAACTTCTCTATATAAGGTTGCGCTAATCGTGTTTGATCTGGCGAACCTCCTAGCCAAACTTGGTAAGATTCGGGAGCGCTACCCACAAACCCTAATTCCGCCATGTAAGGACGAGCGCATCCATTGGGGCATCCGGTCATTCTTACCACAAAATGCTCATTTTGTAAACCCAATTTATCCAATAGGGTGCGAATCCGTTCTAAAATACCAGGAATTGCCCGTTCTGATTCGGTGATAGCTAAACCGCAGGTGGGCAAAGCTGGACAAGCCATTGCATACCGTACTAAAGGCTCGATGGTGTTGGGGTCATCCACAATACCGCAACGGTGCAAAATCTCTTGGATGGCTGACTTATGTTCTGGCTGAATGTCGTAAAAAATGATGTTATGGTGGGGTGTTAAGCGCATGGGTAAGTTAAATTGCTCAACAACTTCCCGCAAGGCAGTTTTCAGTTGAAAGGAACCTTCATCTTTGACTCGACCATTATCAACGGAAATGCCTAAAAATAACTTGCCATCTCCTTGTTCATTCCAGCCGAGGAAATCGTGATATTTAAACTCTGGGAGTGGTTTAAAGGGTGCGACAGATTTACCGAAATATTCCTCTACTTGGGTGCGGAACTTATCTACACCCCATTCCTGAATTAAGTATTTTAATCTAGCATGACGGCGGTCAGTGCGATCGCCATAATCTCTTTGAGTGGCAACAATGGCTTTAACTAGTTGGTAGACATCATCTTTATCCACATAGCAAATTTCATCTGCTACTCTGGCAAAGGTTTCTTCTTTATTGTGTGTCCTCCCAAAACCACCAACGGCAAAAACATTAAATCCGGCAAGTTCTCCCTGCGGATTAGTCATGACTACTAAAGTCAAGTCTTGGGAATATAAATCTACAGAATTATCACCAGGTACAGTTACGCAAACTTTGAATTTACGGGGCATATAGTGAGTCCCATAAATCGGTTCTTCACTGTTATGAATAATTGTGCCAGTACCATTACGCTGTCTGGCGGCTTTGACTTCTTCGCTCTCTTGGGCGCTAATAATTTTTTCCCCGTCTAACCAAATTTCGTAATATGCTCCAGTTTGGGGTGTGAGCAAGTCAGCGATATTATTGGCATATTCCCAAGCATACTGGTAGTCTGGGCGATTTTTGAAGGGGGCGGGTGGAGCCATGACGTTACGGTTGAGGTCACCGCAAGCGCCCAAAGTGGAACCCATATTTTTAACTATAGAGGCGATCGCCGCTTTGAGATTCTTTTTTAAAATCCCATGTAGCTGAAAGCCTTGACGTGTAGTAACTCGTAATGTGTGGTTTCCGTATTCATCAGATAAATTATCTAAAGCCAGATATAACTGCGGCGGTACTAACCCACCAGGATTTCTTGTCCGCAGCATAAATTGATAATCTTTCTCCTGTCCCTTGACGCGATTATCACGATTATCCTGCTGGTAGGAACCATGAAATTTGAGAAGTTGTACTGCTTCTTCGGTAAAATGAGTTGTATCTTCAAGGATTTGCGTAGCTACAGGTTCACGTAAGAAATTACTTCTTTCCTTGATGCCTTCTACTTTGGAAGGCTGATCACGATTAGCAATTGGGGCAGGAGCAGATTTAACCATCAGAATTGTTATAGGATTCTCAATAAGGCATCGGTCAACGCCGAAGCATTTTTTCGGCTGAGTGATTCCCGGTAATCCGGTCGGAGATATGAGGAATAATTTAATTTTAACACGGCAAAAAGCCGACTTTATCAGTGAATTAACACTTCCTAAAATCGGCTTTTTATAGTGCTGAGTGCTGAGTGCTGAGTGGGGGAGAGTGCTGAGTGCTGAGTGCTGAGTGCTGAGTGTGTAGGGGCGGGTTTAAGCAGTCAGTCTGTGATTCGTCAAAATCCTTAGTGAACCCGCCCGTACAGGAGTTATGAGTAACTTTCTTCCCCCCTGCACCCTGCACCCTGCCCCCCTGCCTCTTCCCAGTTCCTACCTAAAGCGATAACCTACACCGCCATTAATGCTGATAGCAGAAGCAGGGCTATTTTCGTAGGCGCGGATTCCGACTTTGGCATTGGTATAAATCAATAAATTTTTAGCAACTTCCGATTCGATCCCAGCACCTAGCACCACAGAATCTTTGTTGCCTAAAGGTGTAGGTAAGCCATTATCCTGTACAAAAGAATAACCACCAGTGACAAAGGCGTTGGTGCGATTAGCAATTGGCACGTCTACGGAAACTTCTGGAATGATAGCACTATTCTCATCATTCCAAAGAACATTACCGCGTGCCGATAATGGTGTATTTCCCAATTTCACACGGCCAGTAATGTTACCACCAAAGTTAGCCGCATCACCGTTTTGTCCACCATTAGTAACACCAGCTGCAAAACCAGCACCAACATAACTGGCATCTGTACCCTTTTGTGGTTGTGCAGAAGCTTGACCAGCATTAATAACAAAAGGAGCTATTACGAAAGATGACAATGCAGAGATTGCCACCAAAGACTTGAGTATATTTTTCATAATCTTGAAAAAACTTGTAGGTTTTGTTTACTTATATAGTCAAGGTCGAAAACAACAGTAAAAGGTTCCAGATAAGTTTTAATTTTTTCCCCAGGCTTGTGATCATTGATGCCCAATATTTTCACATTTTAGAAACCAAACCGTATTCCTATAGATAAAAATAGTTAATTAATACCCGTTATTCTGGCGTTTCACCTATGATCAAATAATAGGCTGTAGCAGCTATGGCAACAAGCTTGAAAGGGAATGTATAAAGTTAAGTTTTGGTAATTCTCATGGAGAGTGAATAATGCTAACCGCTGCAAAAACATTGTCTGGTTTGATGGGTTTATGTGTCGGTGATGCGTTGGGTGTACCAGTTGAGTTTACTAGCCGTACCGAAAGAGTGAAATCTCCGGTAACAACTATGCTAGGTTATGGTACATGGAATCAACCGCCGGGAACTTGGTCTGATGACAGTTCGTTGACATTTTGCTTGGCAGAAAGCCTGTGTAGAGGATATTCGTTGGATGATATAGCCAATTCCTTCTGGCGTTGGTATAAGCAAGCTTATTGGACTCCGCGTGGTGAACTGTTTGATATTGGTCAAAATACCCATGAAGCCATTATGCGCCTGAAACAGGGAATTGTACCGCATCAGGCAGGGGGTAAGGTAGAAAATAGTAACGGTAATGGTTCTTTAATGAGAATTTTGCCGATGGCTTATTGTCATCAAAGCATAACTTTCACGGAATTGATCGCGCGGGTGCATGATGTTTCTGCAATTACCCATGCTCATGTGCGATCGCAAATGGCTTGCGGTATTTATATTAGTATTGCCATAGCCCTACTAGAAGGGGCTAACCTGGAAACAGCTTATTTACAAGGATTAGAAAGAATCCAATCAGTTTACTTTGAGCGTGAATATATTTTAGAAAAGCCGCATTTTCACAGGATATTCAGTGGTGAAATAGCTCAGATAGCAGTGGAAGAGATTAATTCTGGTGGTTATGTCATTGATACCCTGGAATCATCCCTGTGGTGTTTGTTAAATAGTTCGTCTTACTCGGAGACAGTACTAAAAGCTGTCAACTTGGGTGGGGATACAGATACTACAGCTGCTGTGACTGGGGGGTTAGCTGGCATTTATTACGGTGTAGAAAATATTCCCCCAGAATGGATCAACAAAATCGTCCGTAAACAAGACATCATTAAGTTGGCAGAGCGCTTTGCAGAGGCTATGGACGCTGGATTAATATAATCCAACCCATACCCGAACCCCTCCCGCAAGCGAGGCGAGGAGGGGCTAAAAAGGGGTTATCAGGCAATTGTTAAGGTTTAACCTGTTCGGAAATCCATTGCAAGTAGGCTTGCGAACCAGCAACGATTGGTAAGGCGATAATTTCTGAGACTTCGTAGGAGTGCATTTCCCGAATTTTGGCTTCCAAGGTGGAAAATAAGGCCAAATCAGTTTTAATCAGCAACTGCCACTCATACTCTTTGTATATTTCTCCTTGCCAAGCGTAAATGGAATGGATAGGTAACAAACTCACACAAGCAGCTAGTTGAGCCTCTACAAGAGCATTTGCAATTGTTTCTGCTTCCTGCTTGTTGGCAGTTGTCACCAGTACTACACCATAATCAGCAGGTATCGCCATAACTTTTAAACCATAGACAAAGAGTACACCTGACCATCAATCAACAATCGAGTAATCCCCTTTGCTTGCAGATGAGTGGTAGCCTTCTGCAAAACTTTACTGTCGGGGACTTTAATCACGCGATCGCGTTTGGTAGAGAAACGCTTTGCAACTCGATGGTTATCAAACACCGGCAAAGTTTTTTGCAGGGTTTCTAGATTGGGAATTTGACCCAAGTCACCAAAATCCTTGAGTGGTCGGGTAATTAGCTCTGAGGATCTATCGATTACCAAATAGCAACTTTTCGGCAATTGTGCTGCTGAGAACGGTAGGACTTGAACAGGCGCTTCACTTACCCTTCGTCTTGTGACTAAAGGTGTGGAATCATCTAAATCGTCTTCCTCGTCCTCGTAATCGTCTTCGTAATCGTCCTCGTCTAAATCATCCTCTAAATCTGATAAATCTTCTGGCTCATCTAGCAAGTCTTCTCCCAGGATTTGGGCGATGACATTTGCTTCTGGATGTTCGTCCTTGAGAATTGGGGCAGGAATACCACTGATTTCCGGTGGCTTAGGTTCGACTATTTCTAATCGCTTGGTCGCCCGTAGCTTTGGTTTTTCTTCTGCGGAGGAACGCCGTCGGACTCTTCTGATCGAGGGGGTGAAGTCCTCCTCTTCCTCTTCTTCTGCCTCTAAATCGCGTTCTTCTACCACTGGCTTGGGCGGCGAAATCTCTGGTAACTTCAAGCGAGGAGTTGTTTTTTCCTGGCTTGGCGGTTCTTTCTCTGGCTCTTTTTCTGGTTGACTTAACAAAGGTATCTGCTCATAACTTACCTGCGCCCTGCCTTCAGGAGTTCTAGCAGCACGTTTGAGAGACACGAGATATTCGTATTCCTCTTCTGGTAAGGTGCTTTTAAGCAGACGACTAATTGTCGAGTTACTCACACCATAGCGTTCTGCCAAAGTTGAGGTTGTTTCGGCAGTTTCTCGATATAACTTCAGAATTTCTTGTTTGTCAGGATCTGTTAATTTTCTCACGGTAGACACCAAATTTTCTAAGCTCGTTTGCGCCCGCGCTCCCGCCGAGTTCGGCTTAATGATGCTTCATGTTCTAGGACAGCGCCCATACCAAATAAAACTCCACTAAATACCCAAAACACTTCTAGTATCTCCCCACTTTGATAGTTTGGCCCTTGAGCATATTTAAACCACATATCTGCAATGTAGAGCGAAAACGCGGCCGCTGCAATCATTCTCCAAGATTGGGCAACTCGTCCCCCCCAAAAAGCTAGTAACAAGGTGGTAGCAATAATTAACAAAACTACATCGCTAACTACGTAAAACCAATTCAAGCCAGCAGCTAGCGGATCAGGATTCACCTCTTGCTGGATAGAAATCCACCATGCTAACAGACTACCAAATACAGCAATTGCCAATACAATCAGCAATTGCCATTTTTCTAAGTGGATTCTTCTGGAAGCTACAGCTAAAATCATGCCTATGCCAAGGGAAATATAAGTCAGTACAAAAAAGATATCGCCAATAGACACATCTGGTTCTTCGTTCAAAATTATTTCTGTGTAACCGAAAAATATCCCTCCCAGGAAATAAGAAAACATACCAATACCAATTGCGAGCCAAATATTCCGGCTACTGACAATTTGCGGGCTACGCCAATTCCTCAAGCATAAAACACCTGCACCCAAGTAAGCCAAAGCTTCAAAAATATTTGTACCAATTACATACCAATCGGCACGACTTTCTATACCATCTTCGCCTGGGACTTTGGCACTAAATAATAAAAAGTATAACAGTGCCAGCACAGCCCAGCCAATGCCAGCCAAGATTATGTTCCGATTGGAGAGAAAGGTTGGAGAACGGTAGGATTTGTCGTAAGAGCTACTCATGGAAATTGACTAGGTAAATGCACTCAATAAATTTTGGTGTTCAGGATCGTTAGCAGCAGCCTACTGATCCAGTCATACACCAGTTGATCACAAGAATAACTGCTAGTAGCCGTAGTTTTTCCCAAACTTTTCATGTTATTGCCACAGTTGACTCAAAGATGATTGATGTAGCCAACTGATAAACAGCGATCGCTCTGCTTCTGGCATATCTTGTAAAGTATCAGTAACTTGATGGGCAAAGTTAGCATTACCAAAATATGTTTTGCCGAGTCTATGCAATTCTTGCAATAAGATAATCAGATGATTTTCTTGCCAGGGAGGAAGTTTCGCCCCATCTAAGGGGTTGGTTGTGACTAACGGTTTCACTGCTTCTAGGGTAGTGATTTCCGGAAATTTTTGACGGTGTAACAATTCAGCAATATCTTTCTCAAAGAGTGTCGCTTGCCGAGTGCCTAATAACTCCTCAATATCCAGATAAACTGCTTGTAGCAGTAAAAGACTCCCTTGAACGTAAATTCCGCTTTTGCTATGTCCACCCGTGTCATTATCTATTTGATCTAAGCGGACTTTGCCCCAAACGCTAAAGCGATCTGGTTCTTCTAGCAAAACACAGGCTTTACCACGGTTATCCGTTAATTCTCTCCATAATGCTCTAGCCTCTTCCTCTTGATTAGCTTTAAAGACACTAATTAGGCGAAAGGTTTGCCCCTGATAATTGAGGATCGGCACTTGCTGATCCCGTTTTGGGTGCTGAATACTCGATATTTCAACATCCTGCCTTTTGAGAATAAACATGGCACTAGCAAATAACTCCTCACAGGGGCTTCGTGGATAATGCGATCTATAGTCGTAATTTGGTAATATCACTAAATGTGCCATTACCTAGTGTTCCATTGGGTTGAGCCTCGCGATCGCCAGAAGCTCACCTGAAGTAAGCCGCCCAGAGGGCATCTACATCAACACACAAATCACCTATTGACAACACAATATAGCTAATCAATAGTCCATTTGCTGTGTTTTTACTGTAAATTAAATGACTAGTGATTTAGATCATAGCCTTGCTAGTGAGAAATATGCAATTTTTACTTGCTTATTGCTCAGAGATCACGATATAATTGATCAGGTGACCGTTTTGGAAGCCAGTTTATTAACTTGGGTGCGTAGCTCAGTGGATAGAGCATCGGATTTCTAATCCGTTGGTCGCAGGTTCGATCCCTGCCGCACCCGTTTTAAATGAATCTTTGTATATAAAGAGAGACGTTCCACCGGAACGTCTCTACGAAATTGTTGTTTATATTGAATATGATTTTGTAGAGACGACCCGATGGGTCGTCTCAATGTGGGTCGTTTAATTTAATTTTCTCAATGCAATACTGTTCGGTTAACGATATTTGCTCATTGGAGATCCCCCTAAATCCCCCTTAAGAAGGGGGACTTTAAGGACTTTAGCCACCTTTTTCAAGGGGATTGCCTACGGCACGCTACGCGAACACAACCTTAACTGAAAAGTATTGTTTCTCAATGTGGGTCGTTTAATTTAATTTTCTCACATTAAAATTCACCGGATGATGTTCGTCATCTTCCCATCTTCTAGGATTATTAATAATATATTCTCGAATTTGATTTAAAGATTGTTCATCACGAATAATATGGTCATGAAATCTACTTTGCCACCGAAAATCTGTATATCCAGCAGCCCAGATTTGTTTGGTGCAAACTGATTTGAATTGACCAATGATTGAACCTAGAGAATTAGATTGTAATAGCGGTTTATTCGTAGAGACATTCCGATCTGTAGAGACGACCTGGCGTGTCGTCTCTACGATTGTTTGATCAATAATCAAAACACCATGTAGATGATTTGGCATGATTACCCAAGCATCTAATTTAATGTTAGGGCGAATTTGCTGCGTTTTTTGCCATTCTACAGCAACAACTTTACTAATGGGATTGAAAACCATTTCCCCATTAATAATCTCTCCAAAAAAAGGTTGTTTATTGTGGGTACAAATGGTTAAAAAATAATAGCCATTAGATGTATAATCCCATTTTGAACATCTTGCTGATTCAATCCGATATTTATTTTTGTAAAGAGTCATAAAAATCAAATTAATGTTGTTATTAATTAATTCTTGGTCTTTACCCCTTATTGTAGAGACGACCCGGCGGGTCGTCTCCTATGATGTAATTGTTCATAAATCAATCATATTATACAGTGATTAAAATTATTTTGATATTTTTATTTCAGTATATTTTTGTATATTAATCCCCAATTTTTACACTTTCTTTAACCCACGTATAAGTAGGTAGGCACAAATAAACCTAACTATGTAACAAAATGTAAAATCCTCAAAACCCTTGCGTTCGCGGAGCGTGACCGCTTCGGTCTTATGCTTGACTCCACTACGCTCCGTTCGCAATGACATACCTTGAAATTTTTCCGCCTACCTACTTAACCGACTGACAAGTGTAGGTTTTTAATTTAGGTGTGAGTTGACACTCTCAAACACAATTTTAAACTGTGTGAAAACACCAAATTTCGTTCTTGAGTGGGAAACCAGAGGGGAAAGATGAGTTTTCAATCAACGAAAAAACCCCATTTCAGATGCATTCGTGAAAAACCTACACCTGTCAGGGGCTAGGGGGGATCATTGAGTGCCTAAAATAACAGCCGGACACTTTTAAAACAACCTCTTAAGGTCAACAATACCAAAGCCGGGATTATCTTCACGAAACTGAGCTAGAAGGTAATCAGGGGAATGGTGAATGGGGGGAAAGGCAGAAGCGATCGCATTTCCAATAACTGATAATTAGTTTTGGTATTTATTACGGTATAACCCCAGTGGTAACTAAGGCAACTGGGGTTTTTATCACCTATGGTTTCCACAAAAAAACCCTAGCGCTTTATGGCACTAAGGGATTAAAAATGCCTAGATATGCAGTAGGAGAAACTGCTTATCCCTAGTTAGTCAATCTTTGACTGTTCATTTTCTGTGCTATCGTTGGTATGATCAAGCGCTAAGGGTTTGCCTGGAGTATCTGCAACAGTTGGGACTTTGCAGTTTCTCTTGTCCACTAAGAACTCAAAACTT
>PWQB01000031.1 GCA_003556955.1 Nostocaceae cyanobacterium CSSed10_463m | reverse complement strand
TTACGGGATAACCCAATTTATCAAATACATAACCAGTTAAGTGAGTCCCCTTCATCGCCTCCCCTACCATCTGGGGAGCTAAAAATAAGCCTTGGAATAACAGCCGATTTTGGTCAAAGGTCGCGCCACCATAACTCCCAATTCCAGGCGCAGTTAAACGACAAGCGGCTGCTTCTACTAAGTCAGCCCGACCAGCTACATAACCGCCAGCTGTGACAATCGTTCCCCCAGGATTTTTAATTAATGACCCGGCCATTAAATCCACACCGACTTCTGTGGGTTCTCTGGTTTCAATAAATTCGCCGTAACAGTTATCGACAAAGCAGACGGTGTTGGGGTTTTGCTGTTTAACTAAATGAACGATTTTTTCTATATCCGCAATTGATAAACTCGGCCGCCAGGAATAACCACAAGAGCGTTGAATTAATACTAAACGGGTATGATCAGCTACGCTATGACTTAAGGTTTCCCAATCTATAGTTCCTTCGGCGGTTAACTCCAATTGGCGGTAATTTATGCCAAACTCAATAAGGGAGCCTTGACCTTTACCCCGTAAACCAATGACTTCTTCAAGCGTATCGTAGGGAGAACCGACCACTGCTAACATTTCATCTCCAGGACGGAGAACACCAAATAAGCCGCAAGCGATCGCATGAGTTCCCGACACAAACTGCACTCGCACGGCCGCAGCTTCTGCGCCCATGATTTGAGCAAAAACTTGATCTAAAGTTTCTCGCCCTAAATCATCGTGACCATAACCACTGACACCAGCAAAATGGTGTGCGCCTACACGGTGATTACGAAAGGCATCCAAAACTTTTTTGAGATTATGCTTGACCTGAGCGTCAATTCCAGAAAAAATCTCTAATAGTGCCTGTTCTGCTAGGCGCAGATGTTCCACGCTGTTCATTGATTCGTTTTTCACAAAAAATTAATTATTAGATATGCGGATCTTCCAATCACGCAGATTAGACTAAGACAATTTCAATTCGGGTTATTGCATGACAATTGCTACTTCAACTAAACCTCAAATTAACTGGGTCAATACCCTGTTTTTCGCGGCCCTACACATCGGCGCTTTGTTCGCTTTGGTTCCTAGTAACTTTAGCTGGAATGCCGTTGGTGTGGCTTTATTCCTGTACTGGGTAACCGGTGGACTGGGGATTACTCTCGGATTTCACCGTCTGGTAACTCACCGCAGTTTTCAAACTCCCAAATGGCTGGAATATTTCTTGGTTTTTTGTGGGACTTTGGCCTGTCAAGGCGGGCCAATTGAGTGGGTAGGTACACATCGCATTCATCATTTACATTCTGATACTGACCCAGATCCCCATGATTCTAATAAAGGTTTCTGGTGGAGTCATATCGGTTGGTTAATTTATCATTCTCCGGCTCATGCTGAGGTTCCTCGTTTCACCAAAGACATTGCCGAAGACCCAGTTTACCAGTTTTTACAGAAATATTTTATTTTGGTTCAGGTAGCATTGGGTTTATTACTCATGTACCTGGGTGGCTGGTCGTTTGTGGTTTGGGGAATATTTGTTCGCATTGTCTGGGTTTACCATTGCACTTGGCTGGTGAACAGCGCTACCCACAAATTTGGTTATCGCAGTCATGATTCAGGCGATCGCTCCACTAACTGCTGGTGGGTGGCCGTGCTAGTATTCGGTGAAGGCTGGCATAATAATCACCACGCTTTTCAATACTCAGCTCGTCACGGGCTGGAATGGTGGGAAATTGATTTAACTTGGATGACAATTCAATTGCTGCAAGTATTTGGTCTGGCTAGTAATGTCAAGTTGGCAGAGAAAAAGCAGTAATTTCCAGGTTATTGGTTAATGGTGGGTAAATTAAAGAATTTATTCACTATTGGCTAAAAAGTAATTTCTACTAGCAACTAATAACAATTCACTTCTTGGGTAAATAACCGCTCACAGCTATTTAATAGTGCGTTTGTGTAGCTGAGGTTGTTATAATCTGAGACGCTAATGTTAAGAAACTTTGCGCCTGGCCACTTTTTTAGTGACTTGGCGGTACAGCATACTGTTTTCCAGGTGTTCATGACTACATCAATAATCAACAGCCAGAAACTAGGTGAAGACCTTGGCGAACCAAACTTCAAGCTCAAAGATATTATCAAAACTTTGCCACGAGAATGTTTTGAAAAGAACCGTCGCAAGGCTTGGACACAAGCGCTGCTCAGTGTTTTGATGGTGGGCTTAGGCTACTTTTTTCTGGCAATCAGTCCGTGGTTTCTCTTACCTGTAGCTTGGTTTTTTACAGGTACTGCTTTAACAGGTTTTTTTGTCATTGGTCATGATTGTGGTCACAGGTCTTTTGCCAAACGTCGTTGGGTAAACGATTTGGTGGGACACATATTCATGGCCCCCTTAATTTATCCCTTCCACAGTTGGCGAATTAAGCATAATTATCACCATGCTCATACCAACAAGTTGGATGAAGATAATGCTTGGCATCCCATTAGAACAAACGTGTTTGCCAATTGGACACCCTTAAGACAGTTTGCCTTTGAAAGGTTTATGCGTCAGCGTCTGTGGTGGGTAGGTTCTATTGGACATTGGGCATTGGTGCATTTTGATGCCCGGAACTTCAAAACCAAAGACCAATCAAGTGTTAAGTTTTCTGTAGCTGTAGTCTTGATCTTTGCGGCGATCGCATTTCCTGTGTTAATTGCCACAACAGGTATTTGGGGATTTGTCAAGTTTTGGCTCTTACCCTGGATGGTATACCATTTTTGGATGAGTACCTTCACCATCGTTCACCACACTGCCGCAGATGTTCCTTTTAACACAGCCAGCAAGTGGAATGAGGCTTTAGCACAGCTATCGGGTACTATTCATTGTGATTATCCCCGGTGGGTAGAAATTCTCTGCCACGATATTAATGTTCACGTTCCTCACCATCTTTCTACTGCCATTCCTTCCTATAATTTGCGGTTAGCCTACAGCAGCATCAAGGAAAATTGGCAGCCTTATCTACATGATGAATGTGAATTTTCTTGGTCTTTAATGAAGCAAATCACCAACCAATGTCAACTATATAAAACTGATATTGGCTATGAGACTTTCGACGAATATTACGCAGGAAAATAAATGGTATTGCAAGTAGTTTCTTAATGAAGCAACTTGCAATTTTATTGTTGCATTACTGTTTAATATCCTGTAAATTAAATAGATTCTGGTAATTATTTAACTCCTGAAATTCTGCGGTGAATTACCAGAGATTATCTTCTTGTGTATTAGTCAAAGCTAATACTAAAGATATTTCTCAAAAATTCGATTTATATCCCCAAAAAAACAAGTGCAATCAAATATCATCGCTTTCAAAAATCCTGATGACTCCCAACCATCTGAGGAAATAACCCAACTTCCCTTTACTCTTCAGGATTTGAAAGCAGCAATACCTGCTGAATGCTTTCAGCCAAGTGTAACAAAATCCCTATTCTATTTCTTTCGTGACATCCTGATTATTGGACTGCTTTATGCAGTGGCTAATTATCTAGATTCTTGGTATTTTTGGCCGGTTTTCTGGGTCATGCAAGGAACAATGTTTTGGGCTTTGTTTGTAGTCGGACATGACTGTGGACACCAATCTTTTTCCAAGCATAAATGGCTGAATGATTTGATTGGACATTTATCTCACACACCGATATTGGTTCCTTATCACGGTTGGAGAATTAGCCACAGAACTCACCACAAAAATACTGGCAATATCGATAATGATGAAAGCTGGTATCCTGTATCAGAATCACAGTATAAGGAAATGCCATTAGTGCAAAAGTTAGGCAGATATTATGTCTTTCTTTTGGCTTATCCAGTGTATTTATTCCAGCGTTCTCCGGGGAAGGAAGGTTCTCACTTTTCACCCAATAGCCCACTTTTTAAGCCTTCCGAAAAATGGGACGTGTTGACTAGCACTGTACTTTGGATTGGGATGGTAGCTTTACTAGGTTTCTTCACCTTTCAATGGGGTTGGATGTGGTTACTAAAATACTACGCTATGCCTTACATTGTGTTTGTGATTTGGCTGGATTTAGTCACCTTTTTACATCATACCGAGCCGGATATTCCTTGGTATCGCGGAGAAGATTGGACTTTCCTTAAAGGTGCAATTTCTAGTATTGATCGGGACTACGGTTTTATCAATCATATCCATCATGATATTGGTACTCACGTTGCTCATCATATCTTCCTGAATATGCCTCACTACAATTTGATCAAAGCAACTGAGGCTATTAAACCGATTATGGGTGAATACTTCCGGGAGTCTAAAGAGCCAATTTGGAAATCTTTATGGAATTCTGCTCTTAGTTGTCATTTTGTCCCGGATAGTGGTAGTAAGGTTTACTACACATCTAATCACAAAAAGTAGGCGATATCATTCTTGGCTAAATACAGGAAGTCCGCCGGTGCGGACTTTTTTTATCTTCAGCTAAGTTGAGCAAAAATCAGACAAGTTGCTTCATTAAATAGTCCAATAAATCCAGTGGAAACAAATACATGACACAAACACAGCCCAAAGTAACTTTTACTAAAAACTACGGTTTTAGAAAAGAATTAAATAAGCGAGTTGATGCTTATTTTGAGTCCCAGAATATCTCTACTAGAGATAATCCAGCCATGTACTTGAAAACGGCGATTATTTTTTTATGGGTAATTGCTGCTTGGACTTTTACACTCTTCGGACCGCCTGAAATATGGCTAAAAGTATTGAGTTGTATGGTTTTAGGATTAGGGATTGCTGGTGTTGGTTTTAGTGTGGGACATGACGCAAATCATGGTGGTTATTCTAGCCACAAAATGGTCAATAATATCTTGGGCTTGACCTATGATATTATTGGTTTGTCTAGTTTTTTGTGGAAATTTAGACATAATTTTTTACACCATAAATACACTAATATATTAGGGCATGATGTGGAAATACATGGTGATGGTTTAGTACGCATGACTCCTTACATGGAGCATAAATGGTATCATTCATTTCAACACGTATTCATTTGGTTCATATATCCCATCATCCCCTTATATTGGTCTTTTGCTGATATTTATCTAATTACGTTTAAGCGTAAATATCACACATACGTTATTCCCACTCTAAAACCACTAGACCTCTTGATTTTTTTTAGTGGAAAATTGATTTGGTTGGGACTTTTTTTAGGAATACCAATTGCTGTAGGATATACACCCATTCAGGCGATTACGGGGTTTGTTCTTACTTACATGACCTATGGTTTAATGATTTGTATAATTTTTATGCTGGCTCATGTTTTGGAAGACGCAGAGTTTATTGAACCCAATTCAGATTTGCAGCAAATTAATGATGAATGGGCAATAGTTCAAATCAAAACAACTGTAGATTTTGCACCCAACAATCAATTTTTAAACTGGTATCTTGGTGGACTTAATTATCAAGTTGTACACCATTTATTCCCAAATGTTTGTCATATTCATTATCCTCAAATAGCTAAAATATTAGCTGATGTCTGCGAAGATTTTGAAGTAAAATATAATGTTTGCACAACTTTTACTGAGGCGTTAGCTTCTAATTATCGCTGGTTGAAACTGATGGGAAGCGCACCAAATCCAAGTAATTACTGACAATTTTCCCTGAAATTGCTCCTTTTTTAACGCGCATTCATGTAGAGGTTTATTAGAGACGCAATGTATCGCGTCTCTACTATCATAACAAAAGTCAAAATGAAATTTCTTCGACTAACGGTTTAACTGCTGGATGAACTGTATAACGGCTTTTAGGAGTTCTGTATTCCAGAATTAGCCGTCTTACTAATAATCTCAAATTTTCGTTAGTTCTAGGAATAAATTTTTCTGTATTCAGACTAAGTTTAAGAATTTTCAGTTCGTCATTGGAAAGGCCAAGCAGTTGACTTCTAGCAAATGAATCCACAGCATTTAACACGTGCCGTTTTTGTACTGTATCTTCGCCTGATAAATATGTTTCTTCAATTGCTGATTGCGTCAGGGTGATAAAATCGCGTAAAACTCCACCAGAAGAGTAAATCAGAGTATGAATTGCCGAATCTTCTATAAAATTTGTGGGTGAGCGCGTTTGAATAATTTTTTGGAAAAAATTATAGGCTTCTGGATCATTTTCAATATCAAAAAAGGGCTGGTAATAGTAATCTACCTCTTTATCAACTGTGTCATGGTAATCACCATAAAGGGACATTAATGGACCTATTAACACTAGGCCAATCTGCATAGATGAAATAGCTTTGGCATCTACGGCAAGAATCTCCATAAATGTTTTAACGTCTTCTAAACGATCTAGTCCATCAAATAGAAGTACTATATGACCATACTGCTTAGAAGCTTCTTTAACTAGATTGGTAACCGCTTTCACCAAATCTGACTTGACACCATATTGCTCTGATATATCAGAAAGAATACCCTCCTGTTTGATTTTGCCAGATTTTCGGCTAGGAATTCCCGCAATATCAAACATAGCCTGTTGATAATGGCTACCTTCATAACCAAATGCCAACTTACGAATGAGATTAATAGATTGCTGTAAACTTTGGTCTTCACTCTCCTTTAGCATTTCAGATAGTTCTAATCCAGCTATCGCAGTGAGAACGCCAGTAGATATTTTAGAAATATCTGCATATAGACGGACATCAATGTAAATTGCATGAATGTCTTCTACCTGATTAATTTTTTCACAAGCAACCAACAATTGAGTTGTTTTACCAGAACCAATACCTCCTATCAAAAGATGGGAAGAAAATGGACGCAGAGCTATTCGCCCTGAAATATGCTCTCCTAGTAATTTTCCTGGCGCGTTTACATAATAACTACTTTCAATGGCTGGGGATGGATTTGCTGTTCCCTCAAAAGCTGCCATCCTTTCCCTAAAAAGTTGTAGTCGATTTGACATATAATTTTAACTCTCGGTTAATGAAGTTTTGCCTAAGATGAGAAGTCAGATGAGTATATTTAAGCACTATTTTAAATATAAAACCGTTTCCTTCTCTGAGAACTTCTAAAACCGTCCATTACCCTGAACAATATGCTTTGCTGTCGTTAGGGTTTCTAAACTAATAAATCCTCGTCGGTGTCCTTTTTGGTTAGACATACCGAGAAATACTGAGTCTCCCCTGGAAGGGTTACGAGAAAATCTAGGGGATGTGTTAATATAAGTAGAAGCACTGTTAACTCCTAAAGCAAACTGGCGACTTTCTTGATATGATTCCGTAACAATACAGTCAGCATGACCACTACTATATTGATTAATCCAGGCGATCGCTTCTTCTAAACTATCCACTAGTTTAAATGCGACGGTCTTAGTTAAATAAGAGTTTCCCCATTCTCCCGACTTCACTAGTTGCAAGTGCGGAAAAGCTTCCACTAATTCTTCGTCCCCTTTGATTTCAAAGCCTTTATCTTTTAAACTGTTCCACAAAACTGCTAAAGATGATGGTAAGGTTTGGCGATGAATTAATACTTTTTCAATGGCGTTTACTTGGTCTGGTTCGCTCTCATGACTATCCATAATCATCCAGCGAATCATGTCTAAACTGCTATTTAGTGACCAATAGAGGTAGCAGTTACCCATTGCTGATTTTAACACGGGGCAAGTTGATTGTCGCATTACTTGCTGGACTAAGCTAGAACGTCCATAAGGTAATACTAAGTTAACATATTGGTCTTGTGTGACTAAATCTCGAATCGAAGCACCGTGTTCGGCTTTAATCAGTTCTACACAGCCTGACGGTAAACCAACTTCCTCTATGGCGCTTTGTAGGACATTGGCGATCGCCTCGTTAGAATGACTCGCTTCTGTACTACCCTTAAGTATAATACTGTTGCCAGTTTTAATACATAAACCAGCTGCGATCGCGCCTAAATCTGGAAAAGCCTCATAAACAAAGGCAATTACTCCCAAAGGCATTAACTGAGTGTAACTTTGAGAATCTTCTAATTGATAGTCAGCATTCCTGACACGCCGTAAAGGATCGGAGATTTCCCCCAACCTTTGCAGAACTTCTACTGCTGCTTCCAGCCTCGTGGGAGTCAGCTTCAGCCAGTCTAAAATTAATTCTGGTACAGCCATTTCTTTGCTAGCTTCTAGATCCAAAGTGTTGGCTTCCAAAATGTCATCAAAGGAATTTTCCAAAGCCTGTGCCATTGCTAACACAGCTTGACTGCGCTCTACTCCCTTAGTAAAACCTAAGTTGAGGGAGGCTTGATAAGCGCGTTTAGCGCTAGTAATTGGTTCGGGGGAATCATCCAAAAGTTCAACGGTCATTGAATTAACGTCTGTAGGTAAGCCAGACCATCAGTGCAGGCAAAATAGCCAACAGCACCGCCACTATTGCCCAGACAATAATGCTAGAACCATTGGCCCATTGCAGTGCTAACGGTAACCATATAATCACTAGCACGAATATAATGCCTAGCGCTATAGGTAGATAGCTTTCTCCCAACCGAGTTGGCACTACCCGCCAACTTTTTCCCGTCCAATGCCAGGCTCGTTTGTAGGGATAGGTGGTTGAAAGCTGTTCTAGGACGTGACCATTATTTTCGACTACAAAGATTTGTTGACAGCGATCGCAACCAAATGCTTCTGTGAGTGTAATCGGAATTAATTGTCCTTTGCGGCGGCAGGGACAGGGATATTCCGTGTTAAAATCAATTTTTTCGCTTTTTTGAGATGGCACAAGCGTTCTAAAAACTTGAGCGTGTTTTTCATTTTCTGTGATCATACTGTTCCACAATAGCTTGCGGTTCGGTTGCTCACGTTTAATTGCCAAGAGACACTAAATCATGCTTTGCGTGATTATAATGACGTTTAGCTAGTCAGACTTCATCCAGTGTAGTACACCCAATTAACACAAATTGACTACACCCCAAAAATCATACTTAGGCTATCTAATCCCGAAGATTACCTTCACCTAGCTTTGTTTTTTTTAAAGCGGGTAACGCGATTCGAACGCGCGACATTCACCTTGGCAAGGTGACGCTCTACCACTGAGCTATACCCGCATCTCCCATATAAACTCTATATTGTCAGATATATTTTGATTTGTCAACCCCTAATTTTAAATTTCTGACTTTTTTTTATTTCTCCCCTCTCCTTAGTAAGGAGAGGGGTTGGGGGTGAGGTTTGTCCATTTGATTAAATCCCCATTCCCCCGCACACAGGAAATACCTCAGCCTACTTCTTCTGACTCTGCGGCTAAATTTCCGATATTCTTCTCAGAAAAAGATGCTGGTAAAGACTGACCATTTCGGGGATATGACTCGGTGAGATTAGACCGCAATTGCCGCATCAGACTAGCCATTTCTAGGGCATTCATGGCATAATCCCAGCCATGATTACCTTTAATCCCGGCTCGTTCTAAGGCTTGCTGCATGGTATCCACGGTCAAAATGCCAAAAATTACCGGCACACCAGTTTGAAAGCTAGCGGCGGCGATACCCTTAGACACTTCAGCAGATACATAATCAAAATGAGGCGTTTGTCCCCGAATCACTGCACCCAAACAAATTACCGCATCATAACGATGGGAAAGTGCAAGTTGGCGGGCGACCAGAGGGACTTCAAAACTTCCCGGAACCCAAACATAGTCCACCTGACTACCGTGGGGGTCTGGATCTACACCGTGGCGTTTCAAGCAATCTTGACAACC
>PWQB01000262.1 GCA_003556955.1 Nostocaceae cyanobacterium CSSed10_463m | reverse complement strand
TGGGAACGCACTGCGGGATCGATATCTTCAGTAACTTGAATCCCAAATTTTTGTGGTCTAACCGTTGGGTTAATTATGTAAGTAGGTGTGTTGATATTAAAGTTTTGCTTGAGGTAATCACAGGTAAAGGAACTGTTACAGACAATTCCTGATAATCGTTTCAATGTCAAGGAAAACAGAAACCGAAAAACCGGATTTTTCAACGGACAGAGTAAATCGTCACCATGCAAGTAAATAAAGCACTTAACAGGTAATAGATAAGTCAGCAATAACAGTGCGGGAAAATCATAACCATGTCCCCATTCAATAGAGTGGTATCGGTAACGGAAATAAAGTTTAATCGCCAGAAAAAAAGACCCGATAATGTTAAATACCTGCTTGATTAAACTCCCCAATTTACCGGGTATTGTCGGCAAAAACCAGCGATGTACTGCAAAAGCTTGTTCTTGATCAAAGGCTTTATCTCCTGGATAACGAGATGCTAAGACAATTACTTGTTGAGGATCTTGGAGACAGCGATTATAAACATACTCTTCAATTCCTCCCTCTTTTGGGAAAAAAGTCCGAGAAATAACGAGGGTTGTTGGTAATTTATCGGATTGTGGGATTGTTGATTCTCCTGATAAAACTTGTTGATGCATCAAGGTATAAATTAATTGTGAAAATTACTGAAGCAGAGATAAAACTCTGATTGTGTATGGTTGACTAGCTAAAGGTTTTACTTGGACTTGATTTAGCTGCAATCTGCTGTATTTCTTCAACTTCATCTTTCAAGTCATACATACCTGTAATTTGCATAACTTTTTGGGCGCAAGCTATTAACGAACATTCTTTTTTCACCCAATTTTGAGCCTGAGTGATAGTAGCAGCAGTATTTGGATTCTCTACAGTATTGATAATTACGTCCGCCACCTGAGCAGGATTTTTAGGATCAACAGTCCATTGCGGTGCAAAGTGACTTAATATTTCGGCAATTCCTCCTGTATTACTGCCTACAACTGGCACACCACAAGCAATAGCTTCTATCACTGTCCTGCCAAATGGTTCTCTTGGTGCTAAAGTAACGACAACATCGGCATATTTATAATAACTTTCTATTTCAAAAGTTGGTGGGAGAATTGAGAAACAATCAGCTACATTTAATCCTTCAGCATTTCCATATAAAAGGCGACTGGCAATTTGATTGGGTGTTTTATCTTCACCTATAATAACAGCATGATATTTATGTCCTCTGGCTTTCAATTGAGATAAAACAGGTAACAAAGCGAATAAGTTTTTATCATTCATATCTCCTGAAAGTTTAATGCGGCTGGGGATAAGCATTAACTTTACACCCGGTTTTAAGAAAGGTTGTAGTGCTTTTGGTGGTTGAGAGTCACAACGATTGCTATTAAATTTATCAGCATTAACTGGGGGATACAAAATTCCTTTGATATTGGGTATAAAGTGTTTAATGTGTCTGGCAGTATAGTGAGAATTGCAAATAGCTCCAGGATTAAGTAAAGTAAAAGCTAGTTTTCTGGCTAAATACCCTAAAGGGTTATTAGATAAGCCTAAATCACGGAAAATAAAATAAACTGGACGTGCAAGCCTTAATTTTGGTACAGATGATATTAGTATGGGAATTAATTGACGCTCAATACAATTTTCTAAAATTAGGGGAGAATTTTGAGGTTGCTGGTGTATCCATCTCAATGCTTTTTGCATAAATTCTTTTTTGCTTTTAGCAGAAATGACCTCTAAATATTTTTCTAGCCCTTTTTCTTTCAGGTATTTCTCTAAGAGTGAATCAGCCCTAGTTAAAATTTTTAAATTCGCCGCTTTGCCAATTTTTTCAAATCCTTGAACCATTATAGAAAGAGAAATTAAACCTCCACCTAATGTATTTTGAGCGCCGGGTAATATTAAAAGTTGTTTTTCTGGATGTGTGTTCATGAAAATAACTAGCTAATTAGAGTATTTAGGTTGTTTATGAGAAATTTTGTAACGTAAAAATCCTCGTAAGCCATAGCGCAAGACCAAAATTCCTTGTCCTGGAATAGCGGATATGGTTCGAGATAATAGTCTGATTAAGGTATCTTTAGGACTACGACGAATAGCGATCGCTTCTCGAATCGATAGCCAAATAATCACTAGGATTTCAGTCCAAGATGCGCCTCCTTGTTCAATCGCTTTGTAGACACGGTAATCAGCATCGCGTTGGAGATCAAACCTTGCTGATAAGCCTTGAGTTTCGGCAGTTTGATTAATAAAGTTAGCGATCGCTTCTCGCTGCTGAATGAGGCGGTCAATATTATCACTGTGGGCGCGAATGTTTTTTCCGTGTATACGATAAAACATTAGCTTTTCGTTAATTCCCCCGACTTCCCCATAAAAAGGTAGTGAGGAATTCAAATAAGTATCAATGCCCATATTGCCTCTAGATGGCATCACTTTTTCTAAACCGCTACGACGATAAGCGGAAGCGGAAGTAATTGCAGAGGCATATTTTCCCCATTTCAGTAGCAGATGTTTGACATCTCCTTGACTCATCCAGTCAGAAGTACTACTACCAACTGCTACGCTTTCGGCATTCACAGAAGTCCAACAATGACCAAGCATAATCCATTCAGGATGGGAGAGAAAACTAGATACTACTTTTGCTAATTTCTCTGGGTGGTAATAGTCATCTGCATCCAAGAAACAGACAATTTCACCTGTGGATTTAGCATATCCGGCATTGCGTGACGCACTCATGCCCCCATTTTCTTGAAATACGGCAATTAAGCGATCGCCATAAGACTCGATTACCTCCCTAGAGTTATCTGTAGAACCATCATCTACCACAATTAATTCAAATTTTTGATAACTTTGTTGAAATACACTTTCAATCGACTGCCGCAAAAAGCGAGCATAATTATAGTTAGTAATAATCACACTAACTAGGGGTAAATCCTGTTGAGATTTGTCTATTTGTAGAGTTTTTAAGCTTGGCATAATTCCCTCCTTAACATATATTTTCAAATTACAGAAGTCAAAATTTTCACTAGTTTAGTTGTTTGGGCTTGGGTTCACCCATTGCTATAGCGATTAATGTAATTGGCATAATTGTCGATTCAAATGCCATCACACAAAAGGTTAATGTCAAGACGAAAAAAAATAATAACCTTGAGAAAGGTCTACCCAACCGTGTTTGATAAAGCCAAGAAATTAGAGATAGCCAATACCCAGCAAAGATAGCTGTACCAACTATTCCCCGACGGTAGAGTAAAGTTCCTAAATATAAGCTATGGGTTCCTACCTTGGCAGGTTCATATCCTGGTAGTACTCCTTCGCCCTCTTCGACAAAACCAAATATGAATTGAATATCTGAACTATTTTGAATTTCTTGGAAAGTCCGTCTGTAGATTTCACCTCTAACCTCTGTGGAATCACCCCGAAAATCAGCTGTAGCTTTGGCACTATTGTTAACAGTATCTAAAATAAAATCTGTAACAGGAGGAAGACAGAGTGTCACAAAAGCGGCTATAGCAATTAAGCCACAAATAAACCTTAGTCCCCAAACTTTACCTGTGGACAGTAAGAATCGGATTACCATGATAAAACTTAATACCAGCCAAACGGAGCGAGTACCACTTAACAGCAATAAGAAAACTCCCCCAGTCAGTAATAAAAATGACCATAAGCGATTCTTTAGATCCAGTGCTAAGAGATTGATAAAGCTTAAAACTACCGCTAGAGATTCCGGCCCATGAAAGAAGAAAAAGTAACGGGCAAAACCAGCAATTGAACTATCGGCACTTCTGTAAGGTCTTAAATAATTATTATTTCCTGCACCTATGAAATAGGTACTACTTTTGCCACTCAAAAAGCCAAAGAGACTGCGAGGTGGGTTGTAATCAGCTTCGTTCCATCCAAAAAAGATCACTACCCAAAATAACAACATCAAAATTACAACCACAGAAAATGCCCAACCCACAACTTGGGGGCGCACTCGAATGCGTTTAGTTTGGATATACCAGATCAGAATAGCTGGGCCAATACTACTGTTAAATGTGCCGGTAAAACTTTTTATACTAAAAGCAGCACCGGAGTTCAAACTGCCGTAAACTATTTTGGTAATTATTCCATAAGCACTGTGAGTAAATAAAAAAAGGATCAGGGGATGGGGACGGTTTAATTCAATTTTTCCGTGACGGCGATATTCATACGTCAGCACGCCAAGCGTTAATAATAATAACAAGTAACTCCATCCCCACAACCACCATAAGGGAATTAGCACAATACCAGTGGCATAAACACGTTCTGATTGGGAAAGGGCTTTCCAGTTGAGCCAAATGCCATTAAATAGTTTGTGATTAGGTTGGGTTTGGGATGGGCTGGGGGATAATCGCATCAGCCTACCTCAGTAATTTGATGTTCGTAAAGATAGCCTTCGTGTTGTGTTTCCACACCATTAACGACTAAACCAACTGTCTGAGCTTGATGCCTTTTAAGCTGACTAATACTATCGTTAAAGGGGTTACGATAGCTATTTCCAGGTGAGACAACAAGCAAGACATTATTCACTACTTGTGTGATGAATAAAGCTTCATTAGTCAAGCTTAAGGGAGGGCTATCAATTAAAACATAGTCATAATTATTGTGTGATTGTGCCATATTCAGAGCTTGTTCAAAGCTGCCATTAGTAATGAATTTATTGATATGTTCAGATGTGGGCGTTATCCTCTGTAAATCAATATTTGGATGTACAGAAATGGGTGTAGATGCTAATTCGTGAGCATCATTAAAATTTATCCCCAGTCGCTGACTTAACTGATTTTTATGCACATCAGCATCAACAACTAAAATCCGAAAACCAAGGGAGTTTAATGCTATGGCTAATCCCATTGTGACAGTAGTTTTTCCTTCCCCCTGAGTAGCGCTACTAATGAGTAAGCGATTACTGGGTAAAGAGATCATGCTAATAGCTGAGGCTAACCGTTGATATTCGATAGCTGTATTTAATCTTGGATCTATATTTGGCAATAAATTTTTAAAGCGGGGAATACTGCTGAGAACTGGAATGTTAAGTTTTTGAATATCTTTGGTGGTAAGTAAAGGATTCCGACTTTCTAACCATAGAGCTAAAGCTGTACTCCCAAAACCTGAAGCTAAAATGACCCCTAAAGCAATAACTCGTTTTCCTCCACCAATTGGTTTGGAATCAATTCTCGGTGGATCAAGTACTTGTACACTCGGATAAGCACTAAAAGCATTTAGTTCGATCTCCTTTCTTCTGGCTACTAAACCGTTATAAACCCCCTCGGTAATATTCAACTGTTGTTGGAGTTCATTTAATTGGGCTTGCTTGATAGGAAAGGAGTTTAATTCAGTAATAAACTGATTAATTTGCTTGTCTAAATAGTTTGCTTGAGTTTGCAGCCCACTAGCTTGAGTTTCTGCCAGAATTAATTGCTGTATTAATGATGCTGAGTGTTCACCTATTTTGTTATCTACTAGGAAAGTTTCGGCTTTGTGAGTAGCAGCTTGATGCAAATTTTTTTCTCGTAAATTTAACAGTTCCTGGCGTTTTTCTTGTAAATTGATAACTTGAGGATGGTTAGGTAAGTATGTAATCTGTGCTTCTGCTAAAGCCAATTCAACCTCAGTTATCTTTTGTTGAATATACTGATAATCGTTATTTTCCTTGATTTTTAAGGATTGAATAGCCTGATTTGATGTTAAGCCAAGTTTTTCCGACAGTCCTTGTGCTTCCTGTTTTCGGGACTGTGCTTGTGAAAT
This sequence comes from Nostocaceae cyanobacterium CSSed10_463m, assembly GCA_003556955.1. The sequence goes on along the minus strand of PWQB01000262.1, from coordinate 3,912 downwards.
AATTTGTGCTTGCAGATTTTTCAACGTGCTAATACTTCTAGAAATTTCATTAGCTTGTGATTCACTATTGACTAAGCCAGATGATTTTTGAAACTGAGATAGGGCTGTTTGCGCTTGTTTATAGTTATTAACTGCTTGTCTAACTTCGTTTTCTAAAAATTGCGAACGCTGTTGAGCATCATTGTTACGTAGTTCATTTAATCGTTGCTGAAAAACATCAATCAAAATTTCAGTTCTCTGTTTCGCTAATTGTGGTTCAGAACCTTTAACAGTAATAGAAATAATGGTTGACTCCCCTTGTGGAGAAATTTCAAATAAAGATTGATATATATCTAAGCGGGGATACTTATCTTTTTCAGGATCAGCATCCCTAACTCGATTCATAGCTTCATTACTCTTGAGAATTGAGCGCAGAATATTTAATGGATTAATTTGCTGAGAAAATTTAACTCCTTGATCACTCACATTGCCCAATATTCCTAAATTGGCATTTAAATTACTGCTAGAGTTAGGCACAATGAGTTGAGCTTTAGCTTGCCATTTAGGTTTTACATTAAGGAGACCATGAACCGCAATTATCACTATTAATAGATTCAAGCCTACTAATGGTTTCCAGTGCCTCATTAGAATAGTAATAAACATATTCATATCGCTAAAATTAACCTAATTTTTCTGAGTATATATTTTGCCAAACTTATTGTGATCATGTCTTTTGAATTATGAATATCTTCCTAAAAGATAATCGGATAATTTTGGCTCATTGAATAAGGGCTTTGTTATGGGTGGGGGCGGATTTACTATTGCTGCTTCCAGGCTTTCTAAAGACAAGCAATTTTTGACCCCAAATTGTTCAACCGATTGAGCAAACCACAACTGATGATCATCAACGTGTTCACGATAAGCAGCTAGGCGTGGTATCAAAACAAAGGACGATTGCTTCTGTGCTAGAAATATAGTGGAACCTTGACCAGCATGGGAAATAACTAAGCGAGATTGCTCCACTAATATTTCCATTTCGTTTTTGGTGACTATTGAATATAAGGTAACTTTTGGATACTGCTGCAAAACAACTATATCAGTTATGCCATATTGCACCACCAAAGGTTCATTAATTATCCCTTTGTTGATTAAAATAGATAACCAATTAACTGCTCTATCAAAGCTGTAAGGAATAGTACCAAAAGTTACAGTGATCATTGTTTTAAATGGGTTTATTAAAGTTCATCGTTCATTAATGTAGATATAGACAGCAATCCTAAATAGGCTATAAGCCACGCAGATATGTTAAGTCTTTTCAGTCTGAATAAATTCTGTAAGTGTAAGACTGATTAGAGGTGTTCATATTTTTTTATAACTGCTGCTTCTATTGTTAAATTAACTACGGTAAACTATGCCTTTATACTTAGCTCTTGAGTACTTATTACACAGATTTGGCCATTGGACGTAAAATTCATGACAAAGCGGATAGACTATTTTGCCGCTTAAACTTAGCTCTTGGGCGCGAGAAATACTTTCTATATAAATAAACTTAATTCCTAGTAACTTAGATGCAATGGCAAAACCAACAGCCAAACTTGCTCCTGTTGAAACCACTAATTCTGGTTTTTCTGTCAAAACAATTCTAAATACTGAAGGAAGATTTTTAAGAAAAGCCAGTACATCTCTTGGTGCTTGATAAGGTAACCAATAGACCTTTTCTTGATTTTCTATCAGAACTTCTGTATCTTTTTTGCGATCTGTTATCCAGACTTTTTCATGTTTATGCCAAAAAGGTTTTAAGCCTTGCATGGTAGAAAAATGTCCACCCGATGTAGATACTAATAGTAATTTCATAGCCCTGATTACACTTTGTTAATAACGAAAATTGAAAGAGACGACAATCAACTAACTTCAGCAAAAGCAACTATGTATTAGTTCTCTATGTAATTGTTGTGCTTTGTAGCTCATTAATTCTCCTCCCAAGGAATTTTACTGGGGAATTTAAGTGGTTCGCTTATTTGCTTGATGATTCAGCAATCATATCATTACTATAGATAAATATGCTCCTTAAGATAGATGTTTTTTATATAAAGCTTGTGTGTGTGTTTTATTAACCCAAAAACAAGTATCAAAACATACATTATGCGTGAATACCGTATAAGTGTGTGATTTGTAGCTCATTAATTCTCCTTCCAAGGAATTTTATTGAGGAATTTAATCAATTGGTTCGCTCATTTGAGTGATTATTCAGTAATCATATCATTACTACAAATAAATATGTTACTCAAGATAGATGTTTTTTGTGTAAATGTATGATTAATTTATTGTTAATCTCAAAAAAACGTATCTAAAAACACCCCAATTCAGTAAAAACTGCAAAATTAAGTGCTTTTCACGACCTTAATACTTACGGCAGTAATTTTACACAGAGAATTAATGACTTGGGATGCTCAGGTAAGTAATTTCCAGTAATTATATCATTACTATAGATATATATATGTCTAACGATAGATGATTGCCTATATTAAAATTTAATAAACCTTTTATAAAGTTAAGATAAAGATGTGTAAAACAAAGCTTCAAGCCTGAAATGGTCAGATGACCGAAAAAATGAGATACAAGCCCTGTCACTTCGACAAGCTCAGTTTCGATAGCACAACCCAATGAAGCGTGAAGAAATCCTCTCTCCTTCAGGAAGCTACCGTGTACACATAAGTGTCGAATTTAACCAAGCCCTAGGGCGTGTTTTCAAACTCTAGAAGTAGGTTGAATTAAGCGCAGCGCAACCTGTACGAAGCAAACCAAATATGGGGTAAAGTTGGGTTTCGTTCCTCAACCCAACCTACATTTACATCTAATTTTGGGTTTGAAAACAGTCCCTAGTCCCTTACGAATACAAATTACGAATTATTTCTTACCATTTTTCAGCCCAATAAACAATTTCTGAGGCTGAACTATCAATAGCTACACCATAACTATCGCCATGATTCCATTTGAAACCCGGTGTACCTTTGTTGTTGGCATCTAATACTAATATTACATAAGTGGAGGGAAATGATTCTTGAGAAAAATCACTAGTGTAAAAAAATGTTGTTGGTACACCATTGTCTAGGTTAACGTGGTCGTTTGTATTACCACCTTGATACTGATATTTAGCAATTTTTTGATATTGTGCAAGTAATTCTTGAATTTTTGCTGGTGAATGTTTGAGCCTGAGTTGAAAAAAACTTCCTTCTTTTGTATTTCCAGAATAATAGGCAATACGGACTTTTTCAGCTTCATGAGGCAGAACATCAGGAAAATGTTGAATATAATGATTAGACCATAGTTGCTGACGAATTTCTTGATAGCGAGATGTATCAGTGATGATTTGTAGTTCGCTGCTATTGCTAAAAGCCTTTCTCAGAAAAAAACTTCCCCCAACAATGCCAAGACTACCTAGGGAAAGTAAAGCTATCATGGCTATTTTGACAAGATGCGATCGCTTCATTGAGTTGGGTACATCTAAATTTCATAGTCATATACCCAACTACTAAATACTGCTAACAGAGATATTGAGCAAAACTTTGCGTAATCCGCGCAAATATTAGGCAATTGTAAAAGTATTGTAAAATCATTGGAGATGGGAAAAATAATTTTCTCCATCCCCTTAAGTTACCCTTACTGCCAGACATTACCGTGAAAATATCTAAAAAATAGATAATAATTGCGTAAAAAATATCAAATCATTTGAGTACTTTTCCAAGTATGATTTGGAGGAGATGAATGACTTTTAAATCGACGGGACGATCTGGCTGCATTGGCTGGGTCGCTTTTTATAAAGGATATGTTGAAAACCCTGTGACTTTAGTCCAGGGATGAAAACTATTAGGTAGACTTGAGCCTACCAGTTTTGGTAAGATAGCTTTAGTTTCAACATGAGTAGGAATAACC
>PWQB01000010.1 GCA_003556955.1 Nostocaceae cyanobacterium CSSed10_463m | reverse complement strand
TGGGTTTTCAAAAGCTTGTGCTTGATTGCTAAAATCAGCCGCCATCCAGCGAGCTAAGGTTGTAATATCCATAGAATTAGTTATGACATTTAAATTCGCTGGATTTATTGTAGAGGGAATGGGGAATGGCTAGGGGCGGAGAATTATCGATTTTTCATGCGTCACACAAATTGGCAGTTAAAATCTTTGGGTATGGTAGTCATCACCTATGCCCTATTCCCATGTCAGGTCAAGTAACCATGCTCAGGCGCTTATGTATTATTATTAGTGTCGCTGTTCTTTGTCAGGTTAACAGTTCGTTAAACCCAGCACAGGCTAGAAAGCCGCAACAGCCGACTAAATTTCCTCCTAATCCCCTAGAAATTACTACACCAGATCCCCTGTTACCACCTTTGATTGATAAACAGCAGTTAACTCTCCCACAAAGGCAAAACTTGGAGAGGGCGTTGGATGAGTTGAATCAGGAAGGTGCAGCTAAATTGCAAGCAGGTGATCAGGAAGCAGCCTTTGAGATTTGGAACCGGGAAGCCCGTTTGCGGGGGTATTTGGGTTCATTGGCTCAAGTGCAAACATTATCACGCTTTGGGGCGATCGCTTGGAGTCGAAATGATGGGGAACAAGTAAGATTTATTACACAACGATTACAAACCATTCAAAAGCAAGCACAAAGTCAAAAAATTCTTGATTTAGATTTAATGCGATCGCTTGGTGAAGCGTATAAAAGTGTGCGATCGCCTAGACTAGCTTTAGAAGTTTATGATCAGATTTTAACCGCAGTGCAACAAAAACAAGATGCGATCGCAGTCTTGCAAACCCTGACAACAATGGGCGAACTGCATTTAAGTTGGTTTGATTATCCTCAAGCAGCCGCCACTTATGAGAGATTATTGAATTTAACTGCTACCCAAAGCGATAAAACTAATCAGTTAGCATACCTGCAACAGCTACGTTATATATACCAGCAGACAAAACAAGTCCAGCCAGCCCTAGATGTTCTCAAGAGACTAGTAGCAATTTACGAACAGCAAGATAATCTGACTCAAATCCCCGGATTAAAATTAGCCATTGGCTCAAATTATGAAATCTTAGCCCAGGAAAATCCTAGTTTACTCAGAGAAGCATTTAATAACTATGAAGAAGCTTATCTGATGGCGATGCGATCGCGCCAATATGTTCGTGCTGCGGAAGCATTGCAAAAGTTAATTACCTTATATATTGCTCAAGATCAAATAGATGAAGCTTTGCAAACTAGCCAAACTTTAATAGAGATCCAAGAGCAAGCTATTAACTATTATGGCATGATGCAAGCTTATGATCAAATTGGGCAATTACATCTTCAACGTCAAGAATATCCCCAAGCACTTGCAGCCTTTCAAAAAGGATTAGAACTTGCTCAACAACTCAAACACGAAGAAACATATTTTGCACAGCAAATTGAGAAAGCCACAAAATAATTCGTAATTGCTAATTCGTAATTCGTAGTTTTTTAGAGTGTGTTATGCCCTAGGCTAACGTACAGACCCAAATCATAAAACTCTTGTGGGGCGGGCATCTTGCCCGCCATCGGTGTACCAATTACGAACTACGAACTACAAATTCTAGCTTCTTAACATTTTCAACTAGCTCATAAAGCTTATCTTCAAACTTTTGTGAACACGCCGACCAATCATATTTAAGTATAGAAGGACGAGCCTGTTCAGTCATTTTCTCTTTCAGTTGAGAATTTGCCAAAATTGCCACCACCTTATCGGCAAAATCTTGTGGATTATTCGCTTCAGCTAAAAAGCCATTGTAACCAGAAATAACTTGTTCAGAAGTTGAAGGTGCAACCACAGCCACCAAAGGAGTACCAGAAGCCAGCGCTTCGTTATTTGTCGTACAGAAATTTTCAGTTGCAGAAGGGTTTACAAATACATCTGCACGAGCGAACCAACCCAAAAGTTCTGTACCGTGAGACTCACCCCACATAGTAATACCTGCAAACTCTTGGGAACGCCGACGCAGTTCTTCATCCAGGGGACCACTACCAATAATCACCAAATGGACATCAGGAATTTTGGCAGCAATTAGGGGGAACATATCTATCAGTTGAGTGACATTCTTTTCTGCTGTAATGCGTCCCACAAATAAGATAGTTGGTCTATTATCGTCGGGGATGGGGTTGTGGATAATATTTCTAGGGTGAAACTTTTCACAATCTATTCCTTGATAAGGAACGTATTCACCCCGTTGACAATTCAGTTCATTGTACTTCAGAAGTTGTGCTTGAGAAGGAAATAAGTTGCGGTCATAAACCTCAGTAGATTGTTTAACTAAAAAGGGAATAATCGGACGCATCAAATTGAAAACATGATTGCCTAAATAATATTGGATATAGGCAACAATATCAGTGTGGAAAATTGAAATAATTGGAGTCCCAGTTTTCTTGGCATAGTCAACACCAATGGGGCGACCATAACCTTGTAAGAACATTGAATAGAAACCTCGCATTTGTGGGGCTTCTTCCACTACTATAATATCAGGTTGGAACTTTTCTAATAATTTGGTATCACTCCAATGGCGATAATGCAAGGGTTGAGGTAAAGACTTATAAAAAACTAGTGGCTTGGTGGGGAAAGCGTAAGCAGAAAAGTTAGAAAAACACTGCAATTCTTCCAGTCCTGGCATTGGACGTTTACCTACATTTTTCGGATACTTGTCATTAATTTTTGGGTGAACAAGAAAGACTTCATGCCCCTGTTCTAGTAACCAGCGTACCCTTTGGTGAACTGCAACTGAAACCCCCGTTAAAAAAGGAGCATATAGTCCTGTAAACAGAGCAATGCGAAGAGGTTGCTTGTTCATATTTTTAGTAATTCTGTGTATTTGTTTCAGGAAAATTTGTGTCTTTATGCTTATTAAGCAACCTGCATGATCAATTCAAAGAAATATTGGGTGAGTCAGGTTTGTCTAGCGGCTGATAAGGACGATATTCAACTAACCGAATCTTCCAGGGACTTTTGAATTTATAGGTAATACCGCGCCACTTAACTTTTGACATCCAGAGAGAAGAGAGGAACACGAAACCATATACCCATTGTGTTAACGGAATCCCGATTAACATCTTGAAAATTGCAGCAACGGATAATTGTGGACTGGGTTGATGAGGAGGGCGAATAACTAGCTGTACTCCTTGCTCTAAGAAAAGTACAATTAACAGTAATGCCACTACATAGCTGCTATAGTAGCTCAGAGATAATGATGCAGAATACCATTGTCCAGTTAGCAAAGCTGCTATAAACAATACAGTTAAAAGAGTGGGACAGAGTATGGTTAAAATCGCATTACCAACCACTGCTAACCAATGGGGATGATAAAGTCGGCAAAACAAAAGTTGACGCTGCATCCAAGATTTTAAACCAGTTAAATCACACTCTTCTTGATTTAGCATCATCAAAGAAGGTACAAATTTAATCTGTATTTTATGTTTACCTAAGATTTGACGCATCATTGTATCTTCACAGAAAGCTTTGCCCCACTTATCAAGCAATCTTGTTTGATGAATGACTTCTGTTTTCACAGCCAAAGTCCCACCCCAAGGAATACCATATAAATACATCTGCACTACCGCAGATACGTTCCACATATAGCGAACTATAGAACCCCAATGGCTAGCTGTAGGGACATACCAACGGTTTCCCGTTGTCGCGCCAATGTGGGGATGAGCTAAAGGAGTGACTAATTCACGCAGCCAATTAGCATGAACAATTGTATCAGCATCTACTAATGCGATCGCCTGATAAGAATCATCCAACTCTGTCACAGCTTGAATTAAAGCACTACATTTAAGACTGCAACTTTTGCGGATAATTCGCAAAGGGCTAATTTGCACATTAGTCGCCCCATGTTCCTGGACAGTATCAGTTGCAATTGTCCATGCTGGATCTTCCATGCGATCAACAACTAACTTTAAATCATACTGCGTGTAATTCTGATTTAACAGAGCTTGCAAACAATCACTCAAAAACGGATCAGCACCACGTAGGCAAAGAATCACTGCCGTTTTAGGTAAATCTTCATCTGCTAAGAGATGTTTTTGGGATGAAGATAGATGCCACAAAAACACTAACATAAAACATACTTGAACAGCCAATGCAACCGTTAAACACCTACATAGGAATATTACCAAGTCGTTCATCTTTTATTCCTACTGTATGGTTAATATTGAGAGATGAACTAAAGCAAATTACGTAGCATCCCCCCCTTGTAGAGACGCGATTCATCGCGTCTGTTTATCATGATTCATCGCGTCTCCTCCATCGCATCTCATTAATTGACCTCAAAGAGAAATTTTGCTATCAATAGGTTGATCCAACAAATCATAAGGATGATATTCAACTAATCGGATATTCCAGGCATTTTGCACACGATAAACAATACCGCGCCATTTAACTGTAGACATCCATAATGAAGAGAGCAAAGCCAAACCATATACCCACTGTGTCAAAGGAATAGCAACGAATATTTTAGCTATTGTCATCAGTGATAACTTTGTATTTGGCTGACCATGAGAGCGAATCACTTGACTTACGCCTAACTCTAAAATCAGCGTTACCAAGAGTAACCCCACAGTGTAAATGCAATAAGTGGAAAACAATAAAGCGGCTAAATCCCATTGTGCATCTAACAAAGATAAGATAAACAGAATTATGGCCACAAAAGGAAACAAAATACTAGAAACAGCGTCACCAACTATAGCTAACCAACTGGGATGGTAAAGTCGAGAATACAAGATGAGACGCTTGAGAGAATCTATTAAACCCAGCAAATCGCACTCTTCCCGATTCAGCATCATCAAAGAAGGCACAAGCTTAACCCGCATCCCATTTTGTTTCAGGATCTTGTGAATCATAAAATCTTCGCCAAACGCCTGTTTCCACTTATCTAACAGACCTGTTTGGCGCAGCACTTCTGTTTTTATCGCTAAAGTCCCACCCCAGGGAACTTGGAACAGATACATTTGCACCACAGTAGAAACATTACCTATATAGCGCACCAAAGATCCCCAATAGTTACCTGTAGGGACAAACCAACGGTTTCCCGTCGTCGCCCCCACTTTTGGATCAGCTAAAGGACTAACTAATTCACGTAACCAGTTAGCATGAACAATAGTATCAGCATCAACTAGAGCCACCACCTGATAGGAATCATCCAACTCAGACACAGCTTGCAACAGAGAACTGCATTTAAGACTACAATTGTGTCGTATAGTCCTCAGAGGGCTGACTTGGACGTTACTAGCTCCTTGTTTGTTGATAATATCGTTAACAATTTCCCAAGCCGGATCTTCTTGACTATCAACAATTAGCTTTAAATCGTACTCTGGATAATTCTGATTTAACAGCGCCTCCACACAGTTAGGCAAAAACGGATCGGCTCCGCGTAAGCAAAGAATCACAGCCGTTTTGGGTAACTGCTCATCGGCTGATAAATTTTCTTGGTGCGATCGCAGGTATAATAGAAAAACCAGCGCTAAACACATTTGAATAGCCAGCCAACTCAGCAAAGACTGAGTAATGAATATCGTCAACTCTTGCATATATATTCTGTGGCAAATTTTGCCTAGTGTAATGGCGAGTCACGATCAAAGGTGGAAGAAGTTATGTAGGGGCGGGTTCACTAATATACGCGTTAATGATGAATCATATCTGTAAACCCGCCCCTACTCATTAGACATCTGGTGAAAATAAAATATGCGTTATCACAGAACCCTTGTAGAGAGGTTACATGGAAAGTCTATAAATTCTTTCCCACCAAATGTCTATTGAATTAAGAATCAAGGCGGTATTTCATCAAAATATTGATTGTGGTATTTTGATTTGGTATCACCATAAAACTGGCATCGAAAAAGCTAGGTGTACCAGTTGCTATTGAGACAGTGGGATTTCTGGAAAGACCAAAACCTTCTTTAGGAATACCGAGAAAGTCTTTATTGAGTTTGCGATCGCCATTCTGATCATCCACTACCGCTACTGCATAAGTTCCCGGTTTCAAACCAGAGAATTTATGAGTCAAAGTATCCCCTTGAGGCCGCACACACGCGCTTTTTAATACATCCTCCGTACTCATAGGAAATCCCTTAGCACGGGAATAAACTCCCAGACAAATCTGCCCATTTTGGTTGTTAATGCCCTCGACTACAACCGTCAGCGTTGCAGTGGATTCAGCGTTCACACTTCTCACAAAGCTAATACTCAACAAGGTAGCTAGCAGTACACGACGAAAATGAATGAATTTCAACATAATTTAGTTACTTAAACCCGTGATTTACTTAGCAAAAAATTTGAACAGAAAGCCCGTTAAGGGATAATTTTCTGGTTGTTTATAGACGGATAATGCCAACTTTGCCAGATAATTTGAGCCGCCTTGAGTAAATCTTGCAGCAACAGATATTCTGTACCGTGCAACTGCTGATAAATACTAATATGGCAACGTATGCGCTGATACAAACTCAGTTTAAATAGCCAGATAGAAACCATATATTCCCAAACTATTCTCCAATGTGGAAATAATATTTTTCCCTTTTTCGCTGAATCAAACCAAACCGTGTAGGCATAGAAATCAGGTAAAACTTTAGAAGTAGATTCTGCTTGATTATTCACCAACAAATTATGATTGGGAAAAAACATACTCAATGATTGTTGGGAATGGCTTCTAGCAAAGAACAAGTATTCAGGAATTTCATAAAATTGGCCAAGCAAACCAATTCTTAACAATAAAATTCCATCCGCAGTGCCATAACTACCCATAGGAGGTATTTTTCTGAGAGCGCTAGCACGAATTACTCCGTAAGTCTGATAGCAGAGATGCTTAGTAAGTAACTGCTGAAAACGCTTGTGGGGTTTTTCTGCATCTGTGTGGAGTTTTATATTGTAGTTTTGCAGAAAATCACCATTTTCATCTATGAAATATACCTGAGAATGGCACAAGACAACCTTGGGGTTATTGTCAAGTACATCCACACATTTCATCAGAAAATCTGGAGCGTGTAAATCATCATAGGCTGCCCATTTAAAGTATTCGCCTACAGACAATTCAAACACACGATTGAAGTTATGCGAACAACCAAGATTAGTAGAATTGCGATAGTAACGAATACGTTTGTCTTGAGCGGCATAAGCCCGACAAATTTCTTCAGTCTTATCTGTAGAGGCGTTATCTGAAATGATTAACTCGAAATCTTCAAAAGTCTGGGCTAAAAGTGAATCGAGCGCTGATTTGATAAACTTCTCGCCATTATAAACAGGTAAACCAATGCTGACTTTCGGCAAATTATAACTCATATAAAACAATGCTCTTAGGCAGTTTTTAAATATCCGCTTTTTTCATCCATGCTTGTGTTAGTCGTAAACCATCTTCTAAGTCAATTTTTGGTTTATAATCTAACAAGTTTTGTGCCTTAGCAATGGAATAAGCATGAGGACGACTCATAAAATCCACAGACTCTGGTAAGATGTCTGCTTTTTTGCGAAAAAGTTTTTGACCTTGGGCGCGAAGTTTGAGAAATAACTTCATTTCATCTTTGGGTAAAGACATTGGCGCAGCTAAACCTTCCATTGCAGCTAAACGTAGGAAATATTCTTTCCAGGAGGTTTCTTGACCATCGGTAATGTTAAAAATTTCACCGTAGGTTTCTTTTGCAATTGCTAGAAACACAGCATCAATCAAGTTATCTACATAGACATGATTCATCACTCCTTGACCATCATTGGCATAAGCAAATAACTTTTGGCGCATCATCGAAATGGGGCGGACAACCCAAGAATTACTCCCTGGCCCATAAACATCTCCCGCCCGAATAATAATCACACCAAAATCAGGAGGACAATTCAAAGGTAAAAGTTCTGTTTCGGCTTCTATTTTTGTCTGACAGTAAGGATTACTATCACCGGAAAGAGTTCCAGATTCTGTAATACCATCGGCATAATTAAACCCGTAAACCATCACACTAGAAAGATGGACAAAAGTTTTCACCCCAGCATTTTTAGCAGCTTTAGCCATATTGACCGTACCGCCAACATTTACCTCACGAAATTCTTTAATTGCGCCCGCTTCTTGAGCAATTTGAGCGTTATGTAAAACAATATCTACACCCTGACAAGCTTTTTGGGCAATAGTAGCATCGGTAACCTTACCCACAATAATTTCAATACCCAAATTTTGGGCTATTTTATTCACATCAGCAGAACTTTGTAGTCCGCGAACTTTCATTCCTTGCGCTATAGCTAATTCGGCGGCACGTAAACCGATAAATTCATCAATATCGGTAATCAAGAGAGTTTTGTTTTGGACTTGCATAGTGGTATGGGTAATTTGAGTTAAATAACAAGTATTAGCTTTTGTTTATTAACTAATACTACTGAGTTTTCAGTTGAGTAATCCTTGTCGGTTTCGGCTTTTTAATTAATAGCCTATGGGAACGACAAGGGTGAACTAGCATACTTTTCTAGAAGGCTATTTTTGCTTTCAACTAAGTACATATTTATGGTAAAATTGCTATATCTAGAAAATATCTGCCGGATCTGCGGAACGGAGTTTATTAATTGCCAGTGAACCTGAAGTTATGCACATTAAAACTGCTGAGACTAAAACAATTATGGCGTTGTTGGTAGTCATCATGATTGGTAACTTAGTTACTTCCATAGCAAAACTATATAAGCCTATGGAAAAAATAAATCCCGGTATATAACCTAACATTGCCAGGATAAATGCTTGTTGAAAAACTACATTTAATAAATATCCGTTGGCATATCCAATAGCTTTTAAAGTTGCATAAGCAACCAATTGATTAGCAATGTTGCTGTAAAGAATTTGATAAACAATTACCACACCAACCACAGAAGCCATTGTCAGCATGAGGTTAAGTATAAAACCTATGGGTGTTCTCACAGACCAATACTCTTTCTCAAAATCAATAAAGCCTTGACGAGTAAAGATTTGGACATCATTAGGTAAACTGGCAGCTAATTGTTGCAAAACTTGGTCTGGATTTGCGTCAGCATTCAGGGTAATGACACCAATATCAATCATGTTTGCTGGACGAGTATTAGGATTTATTCTGAGAAAAGTGGAATCACTGACAATTAAATTACCATCTACACCAAAAGAAGGCCCTAAGCTGAATAATCCTCCGACTCTGACTCGATAACCAATGGGAGCATCAAAGGGAAATATTTCAATTGTCTGCTCAGTTTTTCCAGCATCAAAATTTTTAGCGATAGGGCCAAACTCTGGGCGCGAAATTCGGTCAAAAAGGACAATGTCAGGAATTTTCAGTCTGTCTAAATTTTCCGTAACTTCTGGTATATTAAATACAGATTTTCCGGGGTCAAAGCCAATCACATATATTGAATATTTCTCTCCAGTTTCCGGGTTTTTTAATTTGGCAAATTGCAAGTATATGGGGCTAACTGACTCTACACCATCAAAACCCAAAGTTTGGAATAAACGAATGCGGGAAAAACTTTGAGTTGCGGTCAAAGCTTTATATTGTGAACTAACTAAAAATAAATCACCTCGGAGATTTTGATGCAGTGCAGTAGCACTAGAATAGAGTGCATCTTGAAAGCCAAGTTGGATAAAAGTCAGCAGCACAATAAAAGCAATTCCAGCCACAGCCACCAGAAACCTAACTTTTTGTTGGGCTAGCTGTAGCCACGCTAAAGGAATTT
>PWQB01000474.1 GCA_003556955.1 Nostocaceae cyanobacterium CSSed10_463m | reverse complement strand
TGATTTGCGACAAAATAGTGATTTTATTTCTGACCCAGAAATTGATGAAATTCCGGGGATTCAAAAATCTCGCGCTATCAGGTTACCTGAAGGGACAAGGGTGATTGGCGCTAAAAGAGGTAGTTCTCTGGTCGATACTATCTTGAACTTAAATTACACTAATGAAAATCTGTTAAATAGTCGGGTTCAGGCTCAAGCTTACTATCGGAATTATAGTTTTGGTGGTGGGATTCCCGATGATAACCGTGATGGTAGTTTGAGAGCAATTACCAAATCAGAAGGGGATATAGAACAGTTGGGTGGAAGATTACAACTGGAAACACCTTTTAATTCTCAAAGAACTGTGAGTTTACTTTGGGGACTTGATTATCAAAAAGAACGCAGTTCTCAAAGATTTAATATTTTCGATCCTGATGAATTTGATGCTTCTGGGGGTAGAATTTTTCGCAAGATTGATGAGCGGGTTTTTGTCCCAGAGTACGATTTTAGAGAATTAGGTGTATTCGGTCAATTGCAATGGGAGGTTAGTGATAATCTGGTTTTAAGCGGTGGTTTGCGTTATGTGAATATTGGTGTATCTTTAGATGACTATGTGACCGCAGATTTTCCCCGTCGTAATATTCAAGGAGGCGATCGCAGTTTTGATTCTACAGTGTTTAATACAGGAATTGTCTACAAACTTACGCCAGAAATTAGTGTTTTTAGTAACTTTGCTCAGGGGTTTTCTGTTCCCGATTTGGGTCGTGTCTTCCGCAGGCCTCCTGGAGGTGTAGTCAATGTTTTGAACTCTTTGCAATTAACGGAACCCCAGAAAGTAGATAACTATGAAATTGGGATTCGGGGACAATGGCAGAATTTACAAGCATCACTATCAGCTTTTTATAACTATTCTGACTTAGGTTCAGCTTTTAGCTTTAACCCTAATACTGATTTCCTGGAAACTATTCGCTCACCCCAACGAGTTTACGGTATAGAAGCAGCTGTTGATGTTCAACCGGCTCAAGGTTGGAGTTTGGGGGGTACAGCTACTTGGATAGAAGGTGAAAATGATGCTAATAATGATGGTGAATTTGTAGCACTGAATAGTATTACAGTTCCACCATTAAAATTGACGGCTTACATAGAAAATCAAACTCTCCCTAGTTGGAGAAACAGACTACAATTACTTTATTCTGGTAATCGCGATCGCGCTTTTAATGATGGTGAAGAAGATGGCAAAATTAGCAGCTTTGTCACACTGGATTACATCAGCAGTATTAAACTAGGTGCTGGTGAACTCCAAATTGGCATTCAAAACCTGTTAAATAACCAATACTTCCCAGTTTATTCACAATACTTTGCGCCATTTTTTGATAGTGCCAATTATGCAGGTAAAGGTATAACTCTAAGCGTTGGCTATAGAATTGTCTGGTAAGTTGGAAAGTTGTCTTTGCAAGGTTTACACACAAGTTAGCAAATTCTCTTTTGTGTCATAAAACCCCACCCCTAGCCCCTCCCCGCAAGCGAGGAGGGGAACAAGATTAAGGAGCAAGTTAGAAGGCTTATTTACCTGTTTCATAGGATAAAAGTTAAAATCTTAAATTTAAAATAATTAACAAGAGATCATGCAAATAAAATTTCATTTATGTCATAAATTTAAACTATTATTATTAAGTGTTGCTACAAGTTTAATTATCATAGGTTGTGGACTGAATAATACACAAACATTAAATTTAAACCCTATCGATATAACCCCAGTGAGGGTAGTCAGTCACGCTATGGGTGAAACAAAAGTACCTTTACATCCCCAGCGAATCATAGTATTAGGTGGCTTAGATAATGTTTTAGCTTTAGGAATTAAACCAATAGGAGCCACAACATTAGGAGATAACAATTTTTTGGAATATTTAGCCAATTTAACCGAGGGAATTGAGAAAATTGGTCAGAATGGACAACCTAATTTAGAAAAGATTTTAGCTTTAAAACCAGATTTAATTTTAGGGTTATATTGGGATGCTGAATTATATGAACAACTATCCCAAATTGCCCCCACAGTTTTAGCAGATGGTGAGCTTGATTGGAAGCAGTGGTTAACGAAATTTGGTGAAGCAGTTGGGGAACCAGACAAGGCAGAAAATTTACTGCGAGAGTATGACCAAAGAATAAAATACTTACGTCAAAAGTTGGGGAATAATCTTGCCCAAACTCAAGTATCTCTGGTGAATTTTTGGGCAAATTTTACGCGAATTTATATGAATCTTTCTTTCAGTGGCTCAATTATTCAGGAAATAGGTTTATCTCGTCCTCCATCTGAAAATAAAGCAAAAAATCACGAAAATATTTCATTAGAATTAATTCCTCAAATCGGTGGTGATGCTATTTTCCTAATACTAGGAGGACACAATGAATCTAGATTACAACAATTCATCAATCATCCTTTATGGTCGCAGTTAAAAGCCGTACAAGAAAATCGGGTTTATCCCGTGAGGAATGATATATGGGTTGCTGGATGGGGACTGATTGGAGCTAATAAAGTTTTAGATGATATATCAAAATATTTAGTACCCGTGAATTAGTTGCTGTTACCACAACCATTGAATTGGTACTAGGTAAGAGGAGAGTTAAGAGGATGTTTGAAAAGTATTATTGTTGGTAGCAAAACATTTTAGATCCCCCTAAATCCACGCCAGTTGCTCATGGGGGAAACCCCCAAGACCGCACTGGCTCCCCTTAAGAAGGGGGACTTTGATTCTAATTCCCCTCCTCGCTTGCACCGGAGGGGTTAGGGATGGGGTCGAAATAATATGCAGCCTCACAAATAATTGGTATAAAGTACAGACTTGCTGGGTTTACGGTAAATGTGAAATTATTGTGTACACTGGAATTATTCAGGAAAAACAGACGAAGGGGAAAATTGTTAACTCAAGGCAGGATTTACTTATGTACTTCTCGGCAGCACGATTATATTTTTATCAGGAAATTCAACAGCCTGACGAGCATATTGATCTGGCAAAGGCTGCTTTGTATATTGCTCAAGAAGAATATCCTGATCTTGAGGTTGCAGAATACCTCAACGCCCTTGATACAATGGCTGAGGAGGTTCAAGAATGCTTACCTGCTTCACAATATCCCCTGCGAATTATTCAAAGTCTCAATCAATATCTCTACACTGATTTAGGGTTTGCTGGAAATCAAACAAACTACTACGATCCCCGCAATAGCTTTTTAAATGATGTAATCGACCGCCGCATGGGGATTCCCATTACTTTGGCGCTGGTTTATCTGGAAATTGCCCGCCGGATTGATTTCCCGATGGTGGGTGTAGGAATGCCAGGACACTTTCTGATTCGCCCTGATATTCCCGATATGGAAATTTTTGTGGATGCGTTTAATCGGGGTGAGGTGATGTTTGCAGAAGATTGTGAAAATCAATTGTCTCAAATGTTTCAGCAACCTGTGAGTTTAAGACCTGAGTTTTTAGCCACGGTAAGTAATCGCCAGTTTTTGGCACGGATGCTGACTAATTTAAAATATATTTACCTTAAAGAACAAAATTTAGCAAAAGCTTTGGCTGCGGTTGAAAGAATTTTGCTATTGTTTCCTGAGATGATTATAGAGGTGCGCGATCGCGGTTTGCTCTATTATCAAATGGATGAATATAATCAAGCTGCTGATGATTTGCAAAGATATCTAGTGAAGGTTCCTCATGCTGAGGATGCATTGGTAATTCGGCGGTTATTGGCTGAGATGGGGAAGGAATGACTAATGACCAATGACCAATGACTAATGACTAATGACTAATGACTAATGACTAATGACTAATGACTCTGCAACTACTTTGAGGCGACGCAGTTGGGCTTGCATATCTTTTTGAGTCCAAGATGCGGCAAAGTTATTGAACCCCCAACCGACTATGGGGTTAGGAATATCGAACTCAAAGCGGTTGACTAAAAGCGTTCCCTGTGCATTGGGTTGACATTCCCAGCGATCGCGCCCTTGGAAAAATCCTTGAAATTCCCACACAACTAAACCCGGTTCTCGTTCTACAACTACACTTTTCAGGGTGGGTTGAAGTAGAGGAATTTGAATCACAAACAGACTTTCACTGCCAATATCAGTACTCCAAACTTCGCCCACCGGTTCACAACGCAAGGCGGGATTTAGCCATCGTTGCATAAGTGTTAAATCGGTAATGCAGCGTTCCACTACTGAAGCTGTGGTATTAATTTGAATCGATTGTTCAAAAGCTTGGGGCATTTTAGATTCCTGATGCTGTTGCTGTACTTAGAATATCGCAAAATTAAGCATTTTTATCACATTATGTCAATGATTTGAGTGTAGTAATAAATGTATATCTTACTACTAGAAATTTAAAATCTGCTATTTTGTGTGGTATTCGTTGATAAAACCAGAATATAAATCACAAAATCAAAAAAATAAACTTGTTGTCAACTGCATATATGGCTTTGTGGCCAATTTACTGTTAAATTGATAAGCAAAACATGAGTAAACTTACTGGGGCTGAAGATTGTTTAATATCCAACTATCCCATAAGTATTACAAGTTTTTTTGGAGACATCTTACCTTAATACCGGAAAACCATGAACACAACTTGGCAAAGTGTAACCCAGTTGATAGACAGTGGTTTGCCGATTAGCTTACAGCATTTTTTGGCACAGTCGTCAGTTATACCACTAGATCAACAAAGAGTTAACGAAGGCATCACTGAAGTACAAGGAATTGTCCAACAGTTAGTAGCCTTTACCCCTCGTTTATTAGGGGCGGCGGCAATTTTATTAGTTGGTTGGCTAATTGCAGCCATCCTAGCCGCAGTCACCAAAAGCATTCTCAATCGCACCAAGCTAGATAACCGGATTGCAGCCGGAATAACTGGTCGTGGGGATCTTCCCCAAGTAGAGAAACTCATCTCTGGCTTAGTCTTCTGGAGTATTATGCTACTGACAGTGGTAGCTGTTTTACAAACTCTGGAACTAGAGGTAGCCTCTCGACCGCTCAATAATTTGCTTGACCAATTGATTGGATTTTTACCCAAATTAGTTGGTGCAGGAATACTTTTAGGAGTAGCTTGGTTAATAGCGACAATCGTTAAACTGCTGACAGTGCAAGGTTTAAAAGCATTCAGGCTAGATGAACGTCTAAATCAAGAGACCCAAAACGATACGGTCAGTCTCAACCAATTATCTTTGAGCGAGACTATTGGTAATGCTTTGTATTGGTTTATCTTCTTGCTGTTCCTCGTGCCAATTTTGGATACCCTGGCGCTGAGACAAGCACTATTACCTGTTCAATCCTTAATTACGGAAATTCTCTCAATTCTGCCCAATATTTTGGCAGCAGCGTTAATCGCGTCAGTCGGCTGGTTTATATCTAATATAGTGCGGCGGATTGTCACTAATTTACTAGCAACCACAGGTGTTGACCATATTGGCAGTCGTGTGGGACTTTCCCCATCATCAGGAATGCAATCTCTGTCGAGTATTATTGGCACGATTGTCTATATTCTGATTTTAATTCCTGTAGCGATCGCCTCCCTGAATGCTTTAAGAATTGAGGCAATTTCCCTACCTGCGATCGCCATGTTGCAGCAGGTTCTGAATACTCTACCCGCCATCTTTACAGCCCTAGCAATTTTAATTGTGTCCTTTTTCTTAGGGCGGTTTGTCTCGGAGTTGGTTACTAGTATCCTGACTGGTTTAGGTTTTAACAACATTTTCACCGTATTAGGTCTACCATCACTGAGTAGACAATCTGCAACTTCAGAAGCAGACGCAACACCAAGGCCAGCCAGCCGCACCCCATCAGAAATTGCCGGAATTGTGGCTTTGGTGGGAATTATGCTATTTGCCACAGTAGCAGCAGTTAATATCCTCAATATCCCTGCCCTGACAGCACTGGTAACAGGAATTTTAATTATCTTGGGGCGGATTTTAGCAGGATTGATTGTATTTGGCATTGGTTTGTTCTTAGCTAACCTAGCCTTTCAACTCATTAGCAGTTCCGGCGACCGCCAAGCCCGAATTTTGGCACAGGTAGCACGGATTGCCATTATTACCTTAGTCTCAGCAATGGCATTGCAGCAAATAGGCGTTGCCAGTGATATTGTCAATTTAGCCTTTGGACTTTTACTAGGTGCGATCGCCGTTGCAATTGCCCTATCCTTTGGTCTTGGTAGCCGTGATATTGCCCGTGAACAAGTTCAAAGTTGGCTGGACTCATTTAAAAATCAGGGTTAAATCTCACCCAATGCAACCATAAACATCAAGATTGCAGCCAACAAAATCTTGTGGGGTGGGCATCCTGCCCGCCCTAGTCTACGTCCGCTTGATAATTAGACGTTTAAACTGGAGAAAACTAGAACGCAATTGTTCTATGATCAACACTACCAGCAGTGACATAGTTGTTAAAACAATCATTACCAACGGTGACCATTGCGGAAAGTAAACAATATCTTGAAAATAGTAGTAACAAAAGAAAGAATGTACTAGCCATAGAGGAAAAGAGTATTTACCTAAATATGCAAATATTTTAGATAACCGTAATATTGCTGTGGCTCTAATAGCAAAATACACGAAAAAAGATACTATTAAAAAATCAATATCACCTCCCACTCGAAACCTGATTACAAAACAAACTAAAAGGCTGAAGAATACCCAAAAATCACCAAGTTTATCCAAGGATTTGATCAAAAAACTGGAAAATAATTTCAGCTTTGCACTTAATATCCCCAGAGCAAAGGAAATTTGCCAGAACAGAAACCCTAACTTACCATAGTAATCTACATTTGAACTGATGAAAAAGAGCAATAAGCTCATGACAATTATCCCAGAGATGTGTTTTTCAGCCAGTTTCATATAGACAGGACATAACAAAATAACAATGATCAGAAACATTCGGATAAACCACCATTCTTCATTGTATGTTGAGTCCCAACCCACAAAATTTTGCAAAAAAAGTCTCGCTTCTGCGGCATAACGGGCTTCATCCGATTGCCAAATGGTTATTTCTTGAAAAAATTTGATACCTATGGGGATAAAAATTAAAAAATATAACCAGTAGGTTAAATAAAAATCTTTAATTTTCCCCAAGGAATAACCTATGGGAGACTGCTGAGAGCGAACATAACCTAAAAACATTCCATATCCAGATAAAAATAAGAACATGGAAACACAAATATTCCCAAAAACGCCTATATAGTATTCTGCGTTGAAAAAAGGAATTAATGGAATATAGCTATTATCATTCAACAGACGATCATCAAAAGCATATAAATGATGAGCAAACATTAAAACAACTGCTACACCTTTAGCAATATTTGTTTTTTCTTTTGTAAATTCCATGATATTTATTAACAACTGAGGAGGACAGCCGAGCCAAATTCACCCACCATTATTGAATTAGTGGTGTGGCTACATTGTTTGAACTACTTTTTAAAAGTGCATGGTGTGAATCGTCAAGAGGATTCAGTTAAGGATAATTTCCAATTGGGTTAAATGAAGGGTAACCCGACAAAGCCTTAAAATGTTGGGTTTAGCTCCTTAACCCAACTTACGTAAATATCGAATTTTAGCCTTAAATAGGGCGTGCTGAATAAAGGTAAAACCGTTATCCATCAAGGGTGAAAGGAATCAAACTTGTGAAGATTCAAAGTTATGCATTGATTGATTGCATAGTCAGATATTTTCACCCAGATAAATCCTCAAAAACCTGTTCCCTATTCCCTGTTCCCTATCCTCACAAATAACTTTTATGCCTAACCGCACGCTACGCGAACAGCAAGCACTAACTAAAAATTAGGAACATCTGTGGTGTTTGTTTTTAGCGATCGCACAACCTGATTCTTGATTCCTACAGATATACTTAAACAAAAACAGAAAGACTTAAATAGGACATTCAAACTCAATGAACAGCCTATAGAATAAACATTTTGTTCCCGTAGCTTGTCAGAGGCTTTATTTTAACTTTCCTACAAGGTGTTTAGGACATAGCAGAAGTCTAAAACTCAGTCACAGCAAGCATTGCCATTGCAAAACAATTTTAAATTTCGTTATACTTGTTGCTTTTGAGTAAGAGTGAGTTAAGGGGGTGAAATATGATAAATTGTACTTATTTTTAACATTTTAGCCTTGTTAAGAACATCTACCAAAAGCAATATCTTGTTTCAATTTGTCAACTGATGTGTGTCCAGATATTTCCACTCAGGGATTCTGGCAAAGCATTGCTTTAAACAATATCTAAACATTAGAAATTTGTCAATACCATAAATCCACAAAAGTGTCCATATATCACCTTTTTAACTTTACCTTTTGTTGCAATTCTGCTTTGATCCGATTCAAAATTGAAGTTTCATCCAGATTTGCCAAAATTCGACTAATCACAGCTTTTGGCCCTTCAGACCCCCAAGTTGCCCCATTAGCTAAATAAACTTTAGTCACTTGTCCAATACCATAGGAAGAAACACCAGCCACCCCAGCTTGAGTGATTGCAACTGAAACATAAGGTGCAAAGGTAGCGCCAGCCGTAGCTGATGCAGAGATACCCAGCAAAGTTTTTAATCCACTCAAGCCTAAATTTGCTAACAGCTCACTAAAACCGATTCCGCCCATACTTAGAGCAATTTTTTGTAGCAATTGCACAGCCCCGCTTTCACTCATGGGGATGCCATAAAGCTTAGATAAACCCAAAATTAGAGAAATATCAATAACTATACTACTGAGTATATCGACAACAGTTACCGGATTGAGTGCGATCGCTAAAGCCTTAGTCATCACAGCCTTCCAAATTAACTGATTAGCATTCTGTTCACGAATCGTCAATTTGCGCTCAACCAATTGCTCATTCACAGTATCGGCATAAAGCATAGTATTAAGAGCAACCAAAGCTTTACCTTCACGGTGCAGAACCTCCAGAATTTTCAGCTTCAATTCTTCAACTTGAGCCTTACTGCTACGTAACTGCACCCCCCTACTACCATCAGGGCGAATAATCGCCGTTTTTACCAAAGGTGATGCAGCAGCCATGACAATTTCTAGAGGCGTGAGTAACTCCCTCACCCGTTCATCTCGGATTTTGTGATAAATTGCCATTCGGTCAGCTTCAGGATACTGGTCTACCTTGTTAAATACCAAAATTATCGGTTTACCCGCTTCCCGCAGCTGAGATAGAGCTTCGTGTTCTATCTTGGTCATGTCCCCAGCAATCACAAACAAAATTAAATCTGCTTGCTTTGCTATCTGTTCAGCCAATGCAGCACGAGTATCACCATCGACTTCATCTAATCCAGGAGTATCAATTAATTCAACTTGAGACTGACCACCCGTAGGTAGAGTGACTCTGAAAGTGCGTTCATTTTCGCCAATTGTCTCCTCACTAATACTCCAGTTAACACTTTGGGCATCACGGGTAACTCCATGCAGGGGTCCAGTTTCAAACACAGTTTGCCCTACCAAGGCGTTGAGTAGGGAAGATTTACCACGTCCCACCATGCCAAAAGCAGCAATTTGTACCACCATGCTGTCCAACTTACCCAGCATAATTTCCAAATCAGCAAGTTCATTTTCCAATCCTTTTTTTTCCTGGGGAGTCAAATCAAGATTGGTAACTAAATTTCGCAGTGCCGTTTGCGCTTGTTTATAGTTAAGTTCTGTTTGAATATCGTCAAAACTGAAAATAGCACTATCCAGTTCTTCTTCCCAGTTGGGTGACTGGCTGTGATGAGGTTC
>PWQB01000414.1 GCA_003556955.1 Nostocaceae cyanobacterium CSSed10_463m | reverse complement strand
TTATTCGCCGGACTTCTACCTTCAACACAGACCGTATTGACCATATGTATGAAGACCCTCATAAACAGGGGGCTAGGTTGTTTCTGCACTACGGCGACTTAACAGACGGTACAACCTTACGCCGAATTTTAGAAGAAGTACAGCCTACAGAAATTTATAACTTAGGCGCTCAATCTCACGTCAGAGTCAGCTTTGACTCACCAGAATATACAGTGGACGCAGTGGGAATGGGAACACTACGTTTACTAGAAGCAATCCGTGACTATCAACAACGCACAGGGATTCAGGTGCGTTTCTACCAAGCTGGTTCCTCAGAAATGTTTGGTTTAGTGCAAGCAGTACCCCAAAGCGAAACCACACCCTTTTATCCCCGCAGTCCCTACGCTTGTGCGAAAGTTTATGCTCACTGGCAAACGGTGAATTACCGTGAGTCTTATAATTTGTTTGCTTGTAATGGCATACTGTTTAACCACGAATCACCACGCCGGGGAGAAACCTTTGTCACCCGTAAAATTACTAGAGCCGTTGCTAAAATTGTGGCTGGTAAACAGCAAAAAATTTATATGGGTAATCTCGATTCCAAACGAGATTGGGGCTATGCCAAAGATTACGTACGGGCAATGTGGTTGATGTTGCAACAAGAACAACCAGACGACTATGTAATTGCTACTGGTGAAACTTATTCTGTACGCCAATTTTTAGAGAAGGCCTTTGGTTATGTCAACCTGAAGTGGGAAGATTATGTTGAGTTTGATGATCGCTATATTCGACCCGCAGAAGTAGACTTGTTAATTGGCGATCCTACCAAGGCAAAACAAAAGTTGGGTTGGGAACCATCAGTCACCTTTGACGAATTAGTGGCTCTCATGGTAGAAGCAGATTTACAGGCTTTGGGTCATACTTCACCCAATAGTAATGGTATGGCGGCTGATGATATGGCTACTATTCGTCAAGAATTAGGCGCTCTCCACTTCTAATTGATCACCATTTGCTTCTAGAGCCGCAATTAATCGCGTCTGTATCACAAAGGGTTCATCTCATATCCAATTACTTTATGGCTCTAAGCAATCAACATTTTTGTCACATATCTGACCGAAAAATTTTAGATTTTGGATTTTAGATTTTGGATTGGGAATTTTCGGTACAAGCCCCGCTCCTTCAGGGAGGAATTAATCCAAAATACTCGCTGCGCTGCCTACGCTTCGCTAACGTAAATCCAAAATTGATTGACTACGGCTATATATCCCAAAGCATAATCTTATGACCGTCTTAGAATTAACAAATCAACGGATTCTCGTGACTGGTGGCGCGGGTTTCCTGGGTCGTCAGGTGATTGATCAGCTGTGTAAGGCTGGGGCTGATAGGGCAAAAATTACAGTGACGCGATCGCGTGAACATGATTTACGGATCATGGAAAATTGCCAGCGTGCAGTTGACCAACAAGACATTATTATCCACTTAGCAGCTCACGTCGGCGGTATTGGTTTGAACCGCGAAAAACCTGCTGAGTTATTTTACGACAACTTAATCATGGGTACTCAGCTAATTCACGCTGCCTATGAAGCCGGAGTTAAAAAATTCGTTTGTGTGGGTACAATCTGCGCTTATCCTAAATTTACACCAGTGCCATTCAAAGAAGATGACCTCTGGAATGGCTACCCAGAAGAAACTAACGCTCCCTACGGCATTGCTAAAAAAGCGCTTTTAGTTCAATTGCAATCTTACCGCCAGCAGTATGATTTTAATGGCATTTACCTGTTGCCAGTAAATTTATATGGCCCGGAAGATAATTTTGACCCCAGTAGTTCCCACGTGATTCCGGCGTTAATTCGCAAAGTCCATGAAGCTCAAATCAAGGGAGAAAAACAACTTCCTGTTTGGGGTGATGGTAGCCCTACCCGTGAGTTTCTCTATTCAGTAGATGCCGCAAGGGGTATTGTGATGGGTACTACTTCTTATAATGAATCGGAACCAGTTAATTTGGGAACAGGTGAGGAAATCTCTATCCGTGATTTAATTACTCTGATCTGCGAATTGATGGAGTTTGATGGTGAGATTATTTGGCAAATAGATCAGCCAAATGGTCAACCCCGTCGTTGTTTGGATACTCAACGGGCTAAGGAAGCTTTTGATTTCACGTCTCAGGTCAGTTTTAGGCAAGGGCTAAAGAATACGATTGAGTGGTATCGCCAAAATGCTGCATAGTTATTTTGAGGTGGGCGATTGCCCACCTTTTTTTAACGCAAAGGTTCGCAAAGGTACGCGCAAAGGTACGCGGAGGTTTTTTGAGTTTTTATGGGGAAGGTTGATTTACGCCGAAGTTTACTACAAAAACGGCAATCAATGTCTGTGGCAGAATGGAGGGCAAGAAGCGATCGCATCTGTACGCAATTGCAAAATTCTGAGCTATTTATTCAAGCTAAAACAATACTGGCTTATTTCAGCTTTCGTCAAGAACCAGACCTCAGTCCCCTGTTTACAAATACTAGCTATAATTGGGGTTTTCCCCGTTGCGTTGGTAAGTCTCTTAATTGGCATCTCTGGAAACCTGAAGATTCTGTTCAAGTCGGCGCTTATGGGATTACTGAACCTCATCCTCACGCCCCAAGTATAGAACCGGAGGAAGTTGATTTGATTCTCGTTCCCTGTGTGGCTTGCGATTATCAAAGATATCGTCTAGGTTATGGCGGTGGATATTATGATCGTTTACTCAGTTCACCTGAATGGGCAAATAAGCCGACTATCGGCATTGTCTTTGATTTTGCCTATTTACCCCAAATACCTCTGGAATCTTGGGATAAACCATTACAAGTTGTGATGACTGAAAACCATTGAATTTAAACCAATTGTTATTGTGAAAATCTCTAATTCACGACTAAAAACTATTTTAATTTACGGTTTATTAGGCGCGATCGCACTGATTATGCTGTTTCCTTTGCTGTGGCTCATCAGTACAGCTTTGAAGTCTCCTACAGAAAATATTTTACAATCACCGCCGCAGTTATTACCTAGTCAACCAACACTAAATAACTTTTCTAGGGTATGGCGATCGCTACCTTTTACACAGTACTTGTACAATAGTACATTGGTGGCAGTGCTGACTGTCGGTTTGAATCTCCTCTTTTGTTCTTTAGCTGCTTATCCCTTAGCCAGATTGTCATTTGTAGGGCGAAACTCAATTTTTATTACCATAGTTTCTACCATCATGATTCCCTTTCAAATCGTCATGATTCCCCTGTATATTTTGACAGTGCAATTAGGTTTAAGAAATACTTATTTAGGCATAATTTTTCCGAGTTTAGCTTCGGCTTTTGGCATTTTTCTACTCCGACAAGCTTTTATGGGTGTCCCTAAAGAACTAGAAGAAGCCGCCCGCATGGATGGCAGTTCGGAGTTAGGCTTATGGTGGCATATTATGTTGCCAGCAATTCGCCCAGCATTAGTTACTCTGTCTATTTTCGTCTTCATCGGTTCTTGGAGTGACTTTCTGTGGCCATTAATTGTCATCCAAGATGAAAGCTTATATACCCTACCTTTGGGAGTCGCAAAGTTAGCTGGGACATTTTCTTTAGACTGGCGCTTAGTAGCTGCTGGTTCCATAATTTCTATTGCCCCAGTCTTGCTATTATTCTTATTTTTACAGCGCTATATTGTACCCACAGAAACAGGTAGCGGTGTCAAGGGATAAATGAAACCTTTGTGGGGTGGGCATTTTGCCCGCCCACCTGTTTAAGAAGTGACTTTTGCAGCAAAATTGACCGTGTAAGATTCCTCCATCGGTTGCTGATTACTAGCTTTAATAGCATCCAGATAGCGGCGTAAAACTAGCACTTGTGAAAAGTTAGGACGATAATTAAGATTACCTTGCTTTTCAAACAGTGGTGCAGATGCGATCGCTTGATAGTCAGGGTTATGCTGAGAATTGCTGCAAAGCCAAGTAGAATCAGGGATTGCAGGTATTAAACCCGGAGGTAATTCACCTGACAAAAAGGCTAATAAGCGTTGCTGACAAATACTCGTATTAATGCCACTATCTTCAAACATCTGGATAATTTCGCCAAAAGATAAAGTTTTATCGGGCAAAAGTCGTATCAATTCCCTAAACAGAAAATAGTCGGTGTATTGTTGCTTGGATGCTTCTAAAACTTGGGGATGCAAAGGTAGCATAGCCAAACCTAATGCTACCCGACTACAATTAGGAGCGCCATTTTCACCCAGATACAAATATTGAAAAATTTTGGTGTTAGGCAGTTTTTGCCTGAGCCAATTATTCACAACTCCTAAAGAAGCCACCCCACCAGTTAAAATAGCTTGATTAATTGCTTCTGTAGGTATACCACGAGCTACTAATAACTTGTTAAATTCTCGGTTTAAGCGGCGCACAAAGGGGATAAGCACATGGTTTTCTAAATCTCGTCGCTTTAATACCCAGCGCTGATCTGCTAATTCTAAACTAAACGAATCTTGCTGTTGTAAAATCAGCTTTAAAGTCAAAGCCGCATTGAGTACCGCTTGTCCTAACACCGAACTTTCTAACCTCTGCTGGAGACGAATGCGAGCAGTGATATCTGGTTCACCTACTTGGGGTAAATCTAATTCTTCTAATCCCAAACTTTCCCAATGCATTTGATCTAAACCAGAAAAAGTAGGTTGCCATTGCCAAGTATTGGTGTTATTTTCTTGCTGGTTTATATCCCGTGGTTGTCTGTATTTAGAAGGCAAAAGTAACTGGCAGATAATATCTTGCTCAATGCCATTACTAGCGTAAGCAAAACTATGGAGCATAAAATCATTATGCGTTAATTGCTGGAGATTATTTGGCAAATCAACCAGTGTCATTTCGGTTGTAGTTGCCCCAATATTAATTACAAAGGTATTACCAACCAAAGCATCTTCACTAGGTTTAGCTAGCTGTAAACCTTGGGCATTGCTGATTTGAACTGTTTCACCATTACTGCTATCAAGTATACTCAGTAAAGTAGCGATCGCTTCCTCGACAAAAAATATTTGCTGTGGATGTTGGATTAATTTGCTAGTTAGTACAGCTTCACGCACATTAAAGCGATATTGTTCTGACCAGTGAGCCGGACAGGTGCAGATGACACCAGAAATCTGATTAATTATGTGATGGAAAGTTTCTGCATCTAAACCCACAGCACTGGCAATTAAACCTTGAGTTGTACTGTGGCTATCTGATTTTAAGGTTAACAGTAACTTAGAGAGCGATCGCACCACCCAAATCAAAGGCCCCGCCGAAAATTTATTGAATTGTAATACAGGCTCCCATTTTTGTTGTTCATTTTTATATGGGATAGCTACCTGCAAATAGGGCTTTAACTGTACTGAGTAAGAATTATGTTGCTGATTTTCCCTAGCCGCCTGTGCTTCTGTGCTTTCCGCATCTCCTGGAGGTATAGAAGCAGTCGGTAAATAAACCTCGGCTGGTAACCGAAACGATTGCTGAAAGGAATTAACCCCCTGTGGGTTTTCTGCTGACCAGCATATAGGATAAACAACAGCTGTGGAACGATTCAACAAAGCCGCAGAAATTCCCGTTGTACCCATATCAATACCTAGATACCAAAGGGAATCCAGGGGATTGAGGGAAACATCTGTATGCTCTCCAGAGTGAGAACTTGAAATTGCAGCACTTTCTGCTCCCACCGTTTTCACTTCTTCTGTTTCTTCAGTTGGGGGACTAAAGTCTAAATCAGCTGCTGTTTGCGCCCCAGACATCGGATTAACATCAGACTCAGTGACAATTTGCGGCTCTCTGCCACCTGCCAAATCTGCAACAATATCTACATTTAAATCAGGCTGAAGCATTTCGTTAAAATTAGCCAAATCCTGATGCAGTTGTTGTATTTGCTCTTCATCCAGAGTAATATCTGGCAGATGGGCAGACTGGCTATCTTCTGGAGATAACAAATTTTCCTGTGGCGAAGCTGGAATATAGTCACCTAAATACCCCGACTCTTGATTATCAACCACCACTTCTAATGGGTAACTAACCTCAGTCTCTTTAGTTATTACTGCTGCTGTTTCCACACCAGAAGTAACTTCTAACTCTTCCTGTTCACCACCTAAATCAGCAAATAAATCACTCAAAGCTGTAATTGTATCCGCCTGAGTGGGTTCCATTGAAGATGACGCAGAAGCAGCAACCGATGGTTTTGAATTTGTATCTTCCTCAAAAAACAATTCTTGCCATGAATTTGGTTCTGCATCTACTTCCTCAAACAAAGGATCTGACTCCTTTTCTACGGCTTGAATTAGAGATGCAGGTGTAGTCTCGGCAATATGATCTTCTGGGAACGTCTCTGGTTCTACTGGATGAGTCAGAGATGCAGGTTTAGTATCTGCAATATTCGACGCTGATAAATCTTCTACATCCAGATTAAGATAAGTTAAATTATCAGTACCCAATAAACTGGCATAAAGTTGATCTACTTCATCATCAAGTAATTCCAAATTATGCTGCTGTACTTCACTTGCAGTATTCCTAGATGATTGAGATTCATCAACACCAAGCTCCAAAAGCATGGCATCGAGATCATCTGTCACAATTACCTCTTCTTCATGATTAAATCTGAGTGAAGAGGAAGCTTCTGGGGCTACAAATTCCCACACTTGACCTGTTTGATCATTTAAATCATCTGGTGTTGCTTCTGGTGTAACAGTATTTGTCTGATTTGATAATGATGGTAATGGAGAGAGGAGTTGATTATTACCTAGTTCTGGCAAAGATAACAGCGTTACCGGGGCGTTTTGCTGCAAGTTATTTGTTAAATTTTTCAGAAAATTTGCCATTAACTGCTCGCTCTGCACACCTGTACTGTGCATTCTCGCCAATCCTTGACATAAGGACTCGTGATAAGTATTAATATTACGCTGGAGTGCCTCAAAGACAAAATTTACAGTTCCATCTAGGGATAATAGACGTTGGTCTAGTTCCCTCATGATATGTGTGAACCGTTCTGCCTGTTCTGATGGTTCTAAGAAAGATGGAGTTGCCGAAGATGTTGTTTCTGAATTGCTATGATCATTCTGACTAGTAAAACTAGACTGGGCTACATTATCTCCTATTTCTGGCATTAAATTAGATGCAATGCGACTCATCAATAGCTGCAAAAATTCGGAAATCATTTGCTCCTGATTAGCCCACTGCTGGCTTAACGAGTAGTTTTGCAGCCTCCTTTGCTCTAGCTGCTTAATTTCCTGTACAAGAGTGGCTCTCTCTTGCATCATTGCAGTTAATTCTGCTTGCAACGGCTGTATTAATAATGTCGATAATTCGCTTTTTAATTGCTGAGATAGTAAATTACTTTGGTCGGTGGTTGGTTGGTTTTGCTGTACCAGAGATTGATTATTAGCTTGATTGACAAATTGCTCCAATAAAGGCGACCTTTTCACCTCTCCAGTCAGCTGGTTTTGGTCATTGCTCTTTAAATTCTCGCTTTCCCTTTGCTCGATCAGGAAAGTACGCACTTTTTCTAACACTTCTCTGGTTTCTGGCGCTTGACTAGACAAAAGCCTAGACAGGCGTTTACCACTGCTGTTAAGTAAGTTGTCAATGTCTGCAATCAGTTTTTGGATTTCATCTGCACGGGAAGTCACTTTCAATTACCTTAGCTATAACTGGATTTTAATTTGTATGAGAATTACTGAAAAATGGGCTAACGCTTCGCCTTGCTCTCAGCGCAGCTATACCCACAGGGATTTACAGCACCCAGCACTTTTCATACAAGGTGCTTTACTCTCTCAGCATACACGTGATGTTACAGCTTCTCGGATGTATCTAGTTATAAAAAACATCCAAAAAGGCCAAAATTTTGGGACTATCTGAGCAATTAATGTAGCGAACCAGTGGTTGATTGGCAAGGGGGCTTTTTTTTACCCTTTGTCTTTGTCAACAGCTAAAAACATTAAATTAGCAAAAATTAATAAATTCTTCACAATTCCCCGTTCCTCTACAGGGCAAAGATGGATAGAAGGACGGCAAAGATTGCCTCCCTGATAGATTTTTTGCTATGCAAAAAGGTAGCATGGATGAGCAGCCACTAAATATTTCCGAAATTATACTAGCATTGTCGTATGATATAAATAGTCGATGACCCACCTAGTTGTCTCGAAACAGATAACCATAAGTAGCGATAAGATGCTTCCTCAAGAAAAAGCAGAATCTAGGCTTTGAC
Organism: Nostocaceae cyanobacterium CSSed10_463m; assembly: GCA_003556955.1. The sequence continues at coordinate 1,547 of PWQB01000414.1, read as the reverse complement.
ACTACCCAAAATTGAATTTTGGGTATTCTTGCTTCATCCGTCCCCACTAGAAACCCAAAAAACCCAAATACAAGTATTCAAATCTCTCCTTTTGGATACGTCCACAAGCTTACACGGACTGTCCGACAGCGCTGGAAATGATTTATTAAATATGCCGTAATGGAAGACCGATATAGCTTGCAAGGAACCAGCAATCCCTGGATACTTTCCGCTCCCTTTTTTCAAGGGTTACCAGAAGCTACTATAGAAATAGCTCTTAACAATCTTGTTACTCGTACACACCCAGCCAACCAAGTGATTTTGCTGGAAAATGACTGGGGAGGTTCTGTATATTTTGTTTTAGATGGCTGGGTAAAGATTCGTACTTACAACATGGAAGGTAAAGAGGTAACACTAAATATTATTGGTAAGGGAGAATTATTTGGTGAAATGGCGGCTTTAGATGAAGTCCCTCGTTCCACTGATGTGATTACCCTGACTCCCACAATGATTGGCAGTTTACCATCTCAGGATTTTGTGCAGTTACTGAATACAGAAGCTTTGGCGGGACTGCGATTGTCACAATTGATGGCTCGACGCTTACGACAAGTAAACCGCCGCCTACGATTGCGAGAATCTGATAGTCAGTCACGAGTGGCAGACACTTTGTTATTTTTAGCAGAGGGACAGGGCAAAAGAGGGCAAACTGGTACAGAAATACCCAATTTACCTCACCGAGAATTGAGTAGTTTGAGTGGACTGGCAAGGGAAACAGTTACAAGAGTATTAACAAGATTAGAAAAAAAAGGGTTGATTATTAGATACACTGACACAATTTGTATTCCTGATTGGTCAGCCCTGGAAAAGATGATTGTCTAAAGTACGCGTCATTAATTCTCATAATTGACGGCACAGTTGTTAAAACTTCTTTCACAATGAGCATTTCAGATTCCTTACCAGATGAAAACCCCTCTCCTGAATTTCCTAACGTCCTCAATAAACAGTTAGAGCTAGAGCAGTTGAGGCCACCGCGACTAAAAGTTGATGCGCCTTTACGAATGGTGGAAACCGCATTTTTAGCCAGCGCAGCTAGCTTGATTTGGTTTATTAATTTCTATTTTCCTTTGGGGCCATTATTACGGATATTTTTTCCTGTACCCATTGCTTTAGTTTACCTACGCTGGGGCAAAAGAGCCGCCTGGATGGCTGCTGTTACTTCCGGTTTACTGCTATCAGTGCTGATGGGGCCAGTTCGTAGTCTATTATTTGTCATGCCTTTTGCTTTTATGGGTGTGCTTTTAGGCGCAGCATGGCATCGTCGTGTTCCCTGGATTGTCTCCATTACCTTGGGTACACTGTTGGGTACATTAGGGGTGTTTTTTCGTCTGTGGTTGCTGTCTGTGTTGTCGGGTGAAGACCTGTGGATTTATGTGATTAACCAGGTAACAGAACTGATAGAGTGGGCATTTTTGAGACTACAATTATTAGCTAGTCCTAGTGTATTTTTGGTACAACTAGGAGCAATAATTTTAATTGTGTTTAATAACTTTATTTATCTGTCTATGGTA
>PWQB01000119.1 GCA_003556955.1 Nostocaceae cyanobacterium CSSed10_463m | reverse complement strand
AAAACTGCGAATTACTATTTATCTATCATCTTAGACGCTAATAGCATTGACATCTGATATCCCTGAATAGAATTTGTTGCGTGGTCAACTGGGTACAATCATGTTTCAAAGCCTCCCTGCGGGTATGCGAGAGGCTTCGGTTGAGGTTAATTAAATTGTTAGCAAACTAATTACCTCCTCTAGATGGTTCTTAACTTTGTAAACAGCTAATAGCTTCTCTTGGTCATACCTAGCAGGTAACTCCATCCTCCTACCCTCAAAAGAAATTCTGATGAGAGCTGACTGTTCAGGTGTAGGATTACCCATCTGATCCAAAGCAGTACCTATTTCCTGTAGACTACCAAATGACGGTGATTTTAACCCTTTACCCTCTTCTAGCTGATGTATCGCCAGTACAGGGAATGCCATCAAGGTAGTGATGTAGCTAGTTTTGTATCCAGGGTTCCCAGTAGATTTTAATCCATAGCGATTACAGAGAATTTTTAACTGGGGAAGGGTCAAAAGTTCTAACTCGGTGCGGGTGAACATAGAATAGAATTGCCTCTCTTAAAAAGTGGTATCGGTAGGTAACAAGTTTTCCAGACAGTGATACCTACCGATAAAACATTCTCCACTGGTAGGCACGTGGAGAAAAACTATATTCATATTTCTATACAAATGACTAAGAGTAAAGGTAAGCCAGAAAACTTAAAACCATTCACTACAGATAGGGATGAACCATTGACTGAAAGGTTACATTTGCGGATCACCAAAACAATGAAGGATGAGGTACAGCAAAAAGAAGACCCTCCAGAATTTTGCCGTCGTGCTATCCAGGAAGCTCTAGATAAGGATAAATCGAGTTAAAAGTTATGGGGAACGGTCAAAAATTCTAACTCGGTGCGGGTGAACATAAAATAGAATTGCCTCCCTTAAAAAGTGGTATCGGTGGTGTACCAGTTTGCCAGATGTAGAACACCACCGAATCAACTCTAATCTCATGCGCGCACGTTAATAAAGCTATAGTTACAATTTTTAGCAATGCCTAACCCTAAAGGGAAGCCGGAAAACTTAAAGCCATACGAAACAGATAGAGACGAACCATTAACAGCAAATCTCAGTTTTCGGGTATCAGAAGCTATGAAGGAAGCGGTAAAGTCAAAGGATGACCCTCCAGAATTTTGCCGTCGTGCTATCCAGGAAGCTTTAGACAAGGATAAATCGAGTTAATTCACATCTTGCACCCGTCGCAATAACCCGCCGGAGGTTCAAACCCCCGTCTGATAGCGAAAGTCGTCTAAAGACGACTGGGAAAAGATTTCAGTCCATTTTAATGGACTTTAGCTATGAGCGCGGAAATTGATTTGGGTGCGGGTTTTGTAGGTGCGATCGCCTAACCTCATTGAGCTAAAATTATCCTAGATAATGCGCGATCGCCAAGGATGACAAGAAGATATAACTAAGGACTGACCCCCATTACCGCCACCCGAAAACCCACGAAAATATATCTATTGCCACGTACATACTTATTACGAAAAGCCGAACGGTAACGCCAAGGATCATAGTACCAAGCACTACCACTCATCTGCATATATTGATGATTGTGATTACTGAGCCATGCACTTTGATCAGTCAGTGCATCATTACTATCGTGCCATTCATCTTGACACCATTCCCATATATTACCATGCATATCATGTAAGCCAAAGGAATTCGCAGGAAAAGTTCCCACATCGGTTGTTTGCTCCCGATACTCACCATTTACCCCTTGTCCATAATTACCTGGATACATGGTTCCTGGATAAACCCAGTCTGTGCTGTCGTAATTTGCTAAATCCCTACTAATGGTGTTATCAAAATAAAACGGTGAAGTCCTTCCCGCTCGACAAGCATATTCCCATTCAGCTTCAGTCGGTAAACGATAGCTTTTTCCAGTCCTTTGAGATAGTCGGGCGCAAAACTCCACAGCATCGTCCCAAGAAACACATTCAACAGGTCGATTTGCACCTTTAAAATGAGAAGGGTCAGGATTTAAATCAATATTAACCCGATCAAAACTGGCAACAACCGCCCATTGAGCTTGGGTGACAGGAAATTTACCCATGAAAAAGGGTTGAATAGTGAAGGTATGCAAAAAACTTTCTCTCGCAAGTCTTTCTGGATGATTTTCTGGCGCACCCATGAGAAAATTACTACCGGGAATAGCCACCATATCTAGAACCACATGATTACTTAGGTGTTCTATAAAAGACTCAATATTGGTCTGGTTGGAGTTGATTGATGGCTCTGGGGGTGGAATTTGGGGAATAGGTTCAGATAAATTTTCCTGATTTACCCCAATGGGTTTAATGGTTGGCTCTTGGGTGGTAGTTTGGGAAATTGATTTCGCTAATTTTTCCTGGGATGCAGTCGATTTGCGTTGACTAATAATCCGTGCTTCTATGGGTGCAACATCTTCATCTCTCAAACCTAAATGTTGCTGATAGTCTATGAGATCATTGAGAGTTCTTTCACTGAGATTAGGCTCAACTTCCATAGTCTCAATCAGTGTAGCCTCATATTCTTCCAACTTGCGCTGATACTCCCGATATGGTTTTTGAACTTCAGCTTCAATCGCCTCAGCCACATCAAGCTCAAGCTGCAACTGAAGGCGCAATGAATTTAACAAGCGACGAGCGGGAATAGTAAATTTACCACGACGACTAATGCGGCGTTCTACTTCCTTGCGATACTTCAGCCTGGGGTCATCCTTGGGCGACTTCGCCAGAAAAATTCGATAACCGTCCTTATGAGGATATAACTCTGGTGTCATCGCCGGGGATGCTTCTTGCACCTTGCTTTTCGCATACTGATGCAACTCATCTATTGCAATCAAGCCATCGCCATCTTGATCTGCTGCTCCTTTCTCAATTCCTTCTACTAAATAATTAGTGTAAATCGAAAGGTCTAAGTGATCAGACTCAAACGCATATTGTGTGGAAGTAGAAGCTGTGAGAATAGCCCTACCCTCTCCCCCTAAATGCTGTTGCAAGTCTATAGTCCCACTATCTTTTGCTGTCAAACCCTTAGCAAACGCACCACTAAAGCAACAATCTAAAATGATCACTAATCGTTTAGACCTACATTTATTCATCCAATTATGGACATTTGTTGCTGCTACAGCTGTAGTTGGGATTAATCTATTCTGATTTTTTTGGGTTTGGCGAGTTGAGAAGTAAAAATCACCACCTTCATCAGTCACGCCATGACCAGAAAAGTACAAAAGTACCAAGTCATCTTTATGACGATTAGCATACAAGTGATAAATAGCATCTTCCATTTCTTGCCGTTGGGGATTTTTTAGCACTGTGACATCCTCTGGTGCAAAATCACCCATTTCTGGATTTAGCAAAACTCGCTGCATAGCTTCAACATCATTTTCCGCATTGGGTAGTGATGCTAATCCTGCCTCGTATTTACTAATCCCTATCAGCAGTGCTATTTTCGACATATTAGCTATTTGATGTATTGTTCAAAAATTCCTGAGCTTTTTGGCAAGCAAATTCAAACTCTTCTCGACTACTGGCTTCTAAATTGAGTTCTCTGCCATCAGCTGCTTTCAGCACCATCTTAATGGGTTTGTTGCCAAAGCGATCGCTCATAAATTGAAATAAAGTTTTGATATTAGCGGGGTTCACTTCTGCATTTAACAACCCCAATAAAAAGCCACCTAAAGCCTTAGTTTTCTTGGGTGCATTTTCTACAGGAATTAAATCTGCATCTTCTACCCCGTCCACTTCTCTTAACTGGGGTAGTAAATTTTGTACTTCTGCTTGTAAATCTTCATCATCTAAATCCAGACCCGTCAGAGAAATTGTCATTAGAAAGTTAGATATCATGACCATATACGGTATACGCTTAAATATAATTAGAGACGTTTTAAACGATTGTATTGGTTATTATAAGTATTTTAGTAACTATTCACAGAGAAAACGCTAAATTTGCCTAAGAACCCACAATTTTCAATCGCTATTCATCCCCACCCTATGAGGACATTCAGGGTGGAGACTTTCGCGTGACGTTAAAACCTAAAATTCTTATCTGGTAACGGTTTTAAAATGTGTTGCTTCAGATTCACCCAGTGGGATTATTCGGTGGTATTTGTTCTGCTGGCGATTCAGCTGGCGGAGCAAGTGCAGCATCCGGTGCAATTTCCTCAGCCGGAATCAGTTCTTTTTCTTCAGTTTCAGACGGGGTTTGGGCTGCTGCTACCACTTCAGGCGGTGGGGGATTGGGTGGGGTTACTTCCTCAGTTTGAGATTCAGTTGCAGTACTAGCAACTTTTAACTCTGTGACTTGTTCTGAGATGGGAGTGGTTTTATCAATAATCTCAACTACAGGTTTCTGGACGGGTACAGAGGTTGTTTCCTCTGTTTTGGGAGATTCAGGCGTTTTCTGAGTTATGGTCTGTTGCGTCTGGCTTTTCGCGCCTCTAAACAGATTACCCAGACTTTGTTGCACCTGAGCCAGTCGTTCCTGGAGCGATAACTTAGTCATTTGCTCCTGAATGCCCGTTTTTATATTCTCAGGACTAGGTACTGGGGTTTGTTCTGTTTGCGGGGTAAGTTGGCGACGTAATGAAAGAGTTTGCCAGCCAAACCAAATCAAAAGAGCGACACTAGCCAGATGACCGAGCAATAGACCTCCAGAAATGCGGGGCGCAAACACCCATAAGACTAAGGCATAGAAAAATCCTACACCACTCCAGATAAAATCATGCTTACGGTGTATTTCTGGAAAAAAGAAAGCTGCGATGTAAATGGCTAAACTACCCAGTCCGACCACAAAAGCTAGAATATATGCCAGCATTTTTTGGTTACTCCTTACTGCATCATTTGGCAATTGTTGCAATTTTTGCAACATAATCGCTCATTTAGCTTAATCCAAAAGCAGCCTTTCACTCACCCTTTAGCGGTAGAGTTTCCGCACCAAATATCAAAGGGCAAAGAGAATGTCAAGAATAGGGTGTAGGGGTTAGGTGGTAGGGAAGACGTTATTGGTCGAGGCTTGGAACCCCCATAAAGTTGCCACAAGTAATTCTTTGTGCTAATTGTAAATTTTTGCAGTTTATTCAACTCTTAAGGTCTTCTTTAGGAGAGAAGCCAAAATCTCGGTCTACCCTAAAGATAAAAGGATCTGCAAGAGTTAGCCAAAAATAATTTATGACACTACAAAGCTTTGGTGTGATTGGATTAGCCGTAATGGGCGAGAATATAGCGCTTAACGTTGAGCGTAATGGCTTCCCAATTGCAGTTTATAACCGCTCCAGAGAAAAAACGGATGCGTTTATGGCGCAACGCGCCCCAGGAAGGAACGTCAAAGCCGCCTTTACCTTAGAGGAATTTGTCGCATCATTGGAACGTCCCCGCAAAATTCTGGTGATGGTGCAAGCTGGTAAGCCAGTGGATGCGGTGATTGCCCAACTCAAACCCTTGCTGGATGAAGGCGATATCATTATCGACGGTGGTAACTCTTGGTTTGAAGATACAGAAAGACGTACTCAGGAATTAGAACCTGTAGGACTCCGGTTTATTGGTATGGGTGTGAGTGGCGGTGAAGAAGGCGCTCTCAATGGCCCCTCTCTCATGCCTGGTGGTACTCCCAGTTCCTATGAGTATTTGTCACCAATTTTCAACAAAATTGCTGCTCAAGTCGATGATGGCCCTTGTGTTACCTATATTGGCCCTGGTGGTTCTGGTCACTATGTGAAAATGGTACACAATGGCATTGAGTACGGTGATATGCAGTTAATTGCAGAAGCCTACGATTTGCTGAAAAATGTCGGTGGCTTAAATGCAACTCAGCTGCATGAGGTGTTCACTCAATGGAATACTACTGATGAACTCAATTCATTTTTGATTGAGATTACATCTAATATTTTCCCCTACGTTGACCCCGACACCAAAAAACCCTTGGTGGAGTTAATTGTTGACGCAGCAGGTCAAAAGGGAACTGGACGTTGGACTGTACAAACTGCGTTGGAATTGGGTGTGGCTATTCCCACAATTACCGCAGCAGTTAATGCCCGGATTATCTCTTCTATTAAAGATGAACGGGTCGCAGCATCTAAGAGTCTCACAGGCCCCAGCGCTAAGTTTGATGGACAAACCAAGGACTTTGTGAACAAGGTTCGTGATGCTTTGTATTGCTCCAAAATCTGTTCTTATGCTCAAGGTATGGCGCTGTTGTCTACAGCTTCCAAAACCTATAACTGGAATTTGAATCTCAGCGAAATGGCGCGGATTTGGAAAGGTGGTTGTATTATTCGGGCTGGCTTCTTGAATAAAATTAAGAAGGCTTTTAACGAAAATCCCACTTTGCCTAACTTGCTATTAGCTCCCGAATTTAAGCAGACTATTCTTGATAGACAGGCTGCTTGGCGGGAAGTAATTATGACCGCAGCCAAAATGGGTATTCCCGTCCCTGCTTTTAGTGCATCTTTGGATTATTTTGACAGCTATCGTCGCGATCGCCTACCCCAAAACTTGACTCAAGCCCAACGGGATTACTTTGGCGCACACACTTACAAGCGTCTTGACAAGGAAGGAACATTCCACACTGAATGGGTTCCCATTGCTGAAAGTAAAAAGTAAACTTTCACGCCTGAATATTGGCAGATTGTTAAAGTTGCAAGTATTCCGGTGAGATATTTAAAAGTGACTCTGAAGATTTCAGAGTCACTCTCTTTATATAAGCGTTTCATCACATGATTGCATGAGGTATGCGCGTATCGAAGGCCGGTCAGCCATCGCCTGATAATTCAAATTTAATGCGTTGAGGGATGCAACAGTTTTTATTGTCCCATGACGTACCGTGAATATTTTTATTGTTATGGTAACGGACAGGGCGCTGAGGACATGACAAAAGTCCAAAACTAATTCACAGACTTTTGCTATATGTTTCTGCTAGAGAGGCGGTAATTGAGTCCCTAACAATTAGACACCCACTGATTAGACAAACAACACTACAGGAAAACATTGCCTTACTTCAGGTTAAGCATTACTGCTAGACCTATTCATAACGTTGATTCGTCCACTACCCCGATGTAGCCTGGGACTGTCTGACTCGCTAAGTTGTGCTTGATACAGAGATAAATCTGAGTGTACGTGTTGCGAACCAGAAGAAGATAGCAACATCTGTGATAAGCGATTTACCTTTGCTGGGCAGTTAAAAGCTAAGGAACTGAAAACCAAACTCGAAACTAAAAGTGAAATCGTAGCTCGCATAACAGATGTTTATTTTAGAACTCTCTTATCTATTGCTACGGATCTTTTAGTTCTATATCCGGAAAAATGATCAAAAAGTAGTGTTTTTTACTGAAAAAAAATTACTTTCACGCTACAGCAATATTTTCAGCCAATAACCAGTGACCAGCATAATTTAAGTGACCCCAAATAGTCAGCAATTGCTCATCCACTGCTGCTTCTAGTTGCTCTTGTGTATGCGATCGCAAAGTCACAAGCTGCCAAGTTTGACCATCAAAGAGCGCTGGCGCAGTGATGGTGAAACAGTAATCTTGCTGATTTATCCGCCGGAAAATCCCTGTAAAACAATCACTTTTGCGTGTTAATACTTGACATTCTTTTAAGTGATTACACGTATTGAGCGATGAGCCAGGATAATTGCCATTTGATGGATAAGCTTGCGGGTTATTTAAGTAATACACCTGCCAATTTAGCCATTCCGGATTTTGGGTTGATATATCTAAATTAAATAAAGGTACAAGCATTGCCGGATCTGGTACAGATTTTAACAACGCATTTTGTAGTTGCCTCACAGCTAAATCCCTCGGCTGACAGTTCAACTCAACGCACATAGCCGCCGCCATTCCCGCCGCTTGACCGATACCCATAACCACAGGTTGTAATCTGGTTGCACCATTAGCAATATGAGATACCGAAATATTTTTTTCACAAACTAAAAAACCATCTGTTTCCGCCGGAATTAGGGAACGGTAGGGAATAGTAAAGGGTGTACCAGTCCAACGTCCCCCCCAACGCATTGATTTCGGTTGCAGTGGCAAGTCGAACCCAGGATAATGATGATCATTGGCATAGTTGCCCACAGCGATCGCATCGGGAAACAAAGATGCGACCCTACCCCCAGCCATTGGCAAAATATCCTGTTCTCGCACCGTAGTTAGTCCCACCAAGCGGCGACTTTCACGGTAGTAAGGATGCAATGCAAAAGCACTAGATTGACAGGGGAAAACTGACTCAGCTAAACCATAGCGTCTACCCAAGTTATTTTGGATGTAATGGGCAAAATTTTGGCTATGCCAGCTTGATTCTTGCAAAAATTCTTGTTTGGCTGCTTCTGACTCTATTAATCGCCCTACACCTTCGCCATAATCGTTACCACAAATCGGCCAATTAATCATAAATCGACCCCCTGGTAAACGTCCATAGTTCAAGAATTTCTCAGCCCCATAGTTATCCCATGCACCTGCAAACAGACTCGGATCATAATTAGGCGCAGGTGGAATTTCCGGAGCCACATCTACACCAAAATCTTGCATCACCACTACCCAAGTTGGGGCTTGCACGGGATAACTTTGTGTGAGACGATTAAAATCTTGCGGGGCGCTTTGTTCTCCAAACTCAGATTGCAATTCCCATCCCCAACGGTGAGGTATTTCCCCCAAAGCCAATAAATCCCCTAATTCTGTAGCATCGAGAATAATCTTGGCTGTAACTGTGAAGTCTGCAAACCTCACACCAGTTACACAATTACCCTGTTGCAACACTTCTAAAGGCACTTGTCCAGAAATCCAATGCAGATTTGTTAACTCCTGCACCCAATCCGCAAAAATCTTGGCTCCCACACCGGGATCATAACTAAAAAAGCTCACCCAGCTATTATCTAATCCTTCTGGTTGACGTTGCCGTAATTCTTGTAAAAATGCGCCCCATAATCCGGTTTGAAATGCCATTAATTCATTACCATCAGGTGCAGACACTCCAGCAGAGGTGAGCATTCCCCCTAACCAAGAAAATTCACTCACCAGGATAGTTTTTGCTCCCCGTCGCGCTGCTTGGATGGCTGCTGCTGTGCCTCCCGTTCCTCCACCTACAACTAAGATATCTGCTGTGTATGTAGTAAGCATAGATTAATAAGTATATCTTTTTACGAATTATTGGTGTTTATATGAACCATTAGCTCTAAGTCTCATTGACCAATTTATCCTAAAATTGTCATCTGATAACATTGTTAAAATAAATCTCATGAACCCACAAAAAATAACAGCCAGTTTGTTTGGTTTAAATCATTCTAATAGAGATTTTTCTCAAAGGGAAAGCTGGGGTAAAAATCAATTTAATAATTCTTTTCCTGTCTCATTAGCTTGTTATATGTATGGTCAAGGGTTAAAGCTTAATTATTTAACATTGGACGAACAATTAAGAATCAAGCATCAAGAAATAGATGTGAGTGAAATATTAGGAACTTCTCCTCTTTCTTCAAATTTATTCTTTTCCTTTGAAAGTGATTATGTACCCAATACTGTTCGGTTAATTGATTATGTCCACAAAAGAAGATGATCTCATGGGCAGAGCGGAACTGTTACAACAAGCGATTGCGACTTTGCAATTGATGATTCAACAAATTCAAGCGGGAGGAGAACTTGCGCCACCTGGTTGTTCTGTTTCCCGTTACCAAGCACGGGGTAAA
>PWQB01000451.1 GCA_003556955.1 Nostocaceae cyanobacterium CSSed10_463m | reverse complement strand
TGACGAAAATACATTAGGGTTACGTAAGTCCTGTTTAACTCAATTGCACAACTAGCATAAGGTGAAATTATTCTTTTTTTTATCTTCCTCTAGATAGTTGATTGAAATCTATAATAACTAACTTCAAAAACATGGATATGTGCCAATTCTATCCTGGTATTAAATACAATTATTGGATATTAATTAATAAACATTTTTGGTTCTTCGGTACTTGTTATGCTAAATTACCAGTCGGTAAAAGGGAACAGGGAACAGGGAACGGGGAACAGGGGGAAGAGAAAATATTTTGCCATAATATTCAAAAATATGGCTTATTTTTTATACATAGAAACCCTTATGAGATTTTTTTGTTCCGGTTTTGCATATTATGTACTCAAGAGCCACATTTTTTATATAAACCGCAAGTTTAAATAGAGCATCCCCAGCCAGTCAAAATATATATTACCGATGCCAAAAACCTATTCCCCTCTTTCCTTGACTTTATTTGCGTCTAAGAGGATGTTTTAAAAATCCTCTTGTGAGTAGCAAAACGTTTTTGTTCGCGTAGCGTGCGTAGGTAATCCCCTAAATCCCCCTTGAAAGGGGGACTTTGATGACCGCTCCCCTCTTTTTAAGGCTAGGGGGGATCTACGAGTGCCTAAAATCATAGCCAACCACTTTTCAAACATCCTCTAAAGCCCTATGCCTAAGGCACACTATGGCTTTACGCTTTAGCAATAGGCGGTTCGTTTTTTAATTTAATTTAATTTAACCAACTTAAATTTATGATGTCATCAACCCTAGAAAATCCTGGCTTCTCTAGGGTATAAGTATTGTGATAAGATACACAATTTCCGGTAAGCTAATGACGAGGATCAGTTTATATGACTCCAATATAAAGACAAGCACTAAATTCTTGACCTAGGAAATAAATTCAGTCTTAAGGGCGGTAATGCAAACCAAAAAAAAATTAGATCAATTATGGATTGTACGCTGTTGTGCCGCATTGCTACTTTTTGGTCAAGTACTGCTGCATTTACTTCAGGGAAAAACTTACTACCGGAAAATTTTACAACACATGGTGACAGCTGGCCCCGCTTCGGTGTCTCCAGTTATCCTTGTCAGTGGGTTTGCCGGGATGATTTTTACTATTCAAACTGCTAGAGAATTAGTCAGATTTGGGGCTTTAGATGCAGTTGGGGGTGCTTTTGCCTTAGCTTTTTGCAGAGAATTAGCACCACTTTTGACAGCTAGTATTATTGCCGGACAAGTAGGTTCAGCTTTTGCCGCAGAAATAGGTGCGATGAAAGTTACAGAGCAAATTGACGCACTTTATATGTTGAAAACAAATCCCATTGATTATTTAGTGCTTCCTAGAGTCATTGCTTGCATTTTAATGATGCCTATTATGATGGTTTTTGCTTTAGTTGTAGGCATCGCTGGCGGGGTTTTTGCCGCAGCACAATTTTATAATATTGATCCTGAAGCTTTTTTAGAATCTGTCAGAACTTTTTTAGAACCATCAGATTTACTTATGGTTTTAGTAAAAGGTCTGATTTTTGGAGCTATAGTTGCTATTAATGGTTGTAGTTGGGGACTGACTACGAAGGGGGGAGCCAAAGAAGTTGGAGAATCAGCCACAACAGCTGTTGTTAGTACTTGGGTATTAATTTTTATGATGGACTTTTTTCTCTCTGTGTTAATGTTCGCCAACCCTATACCTTAACTAGAGTGTTAAATAATTTCATCTATGAGATTTTACATGGATCTTACAGATCCGTATGGGTGATTGTGCTAAACAAAAATGCTATATGTAATTATTTATAACCAAATATATTCTGAGAATATAACTAATTTACCAGAGGATAAAAAGTATCAAAATGTACTCTCTTAATATTTTTGTAGCAATTGTTTCCATGAAAATATGGTGAAAATTATAATTTAACGAGCCATCAATAAATTTGATTGCTATATTGTACTAAATAAGTATTCTGGTGAGGATGAGGAAAGCTGTGCGTAATGATTTACATGGCTTAGATATTAGTCATAAAGAATTGCGAAAGTTGACTAATTTACCTGTAAAAGATGAATTAATTATTATTAGCAATCCTTTAAGAAAACTTGCTACAAGGATTTTAGAGAAGCTCAAGGGTTCTGAAGGAGCTACTGTAGTTTTTATTAGTTGTTCTATTTTTGTCTTTAGTTATTTACTGTTTGATCTGATTGTTAAAGTATTTGCTAATTGGATTACCATGCCATCCTGGGTGTTATTAATACTTTTATTTTTGTGGGGTGGTGGGGTTACACAGATGACTTTGTATTTCTTATGGTGGAAAAAAAATAAAATACTTGATCGGAATCTGACAACTGCTTTAGAAATACTTTTAAATGATGTTGATAGATATAATGCAGTAATTAAAGCCATAGATATCAATGATCAAATAGAAGCAGCAGGGAACCCAGGAGTAGTTATTAAAGAAAGAGAAAGAGTCATCGCCGCTTTGAAACTCACCAGAACTGATTTAGTCCGGGCTTTGAAGACAGAAAGAATTTTAAGAGAAAATAAAAATTTCATTCTCAGGAATACAGAGCTATTTGCGAATAATTTAGCCACTTTAACAGCAATGCAAGTCACAGAAGAAGCTACCGAGCATGGTAGGTTGCTCAATGAAGCATTGCAAATTGCTTTAGATGTGCAACTGGAAATGAAACGGCTGCAAACCCAAGCCTAAAACCATATATAGCACTTCCCGGTGTTATGAGGTACAAGAACCCCACCCCCAACCCCCTCCCCGCAAGCGATGAGGGGGCTAAGAGTACCTTATATAATTGAAAATCGCTGTATAGCGTTGAACCGAAGAAGCAGTAAGGGGACAGCTTTTGTCCCAGTCTCTCCCCTGCTCCCTGCTCCCCTGCCTCCGACAGCCCCCCATGATAGCAATCAACGGTCTAACATAAAGAGGTATGAATTTAGCGATCGCTTATAAGTATGGACTGGAAAGAAATTAGAGGCAACTGGGTACTCATTCCCCCAAAGCCTATCGGGATCATCCATTTTCTGGGAGGTGCATTTGTCGCCACTGCACCCCATCTCACTTATCGCTGGTTACTAGAACAATTGGCCAATAAAGGGTATGTTATTATTGCTACCCCATTTGTAAATACATTGGATCATATTGCGATCGCTAAAACTGTGCTGCTTAACTTTGAACGCACCATAGAAAGATTACAAGACTCAGGGGCGTTACGCCAGCTATATCTGCCGACTTATGGACTAGGACATAGCATGGGTTGTAAACTTCATTTACTCATCGGGAGTTTGCTACCTGTAGAACGTGCCGGCAATATTTTAATTTCTTTCAACAACTACGCCGCTAAGGAAGCTATCCCCTTAGTAGAACAGTTAAACTCTGCTTTCTTGGTTGAGTTTACACCCTCGCCACTGGAAACCAACCAACTTATACAGGAAAGCTATAATATCCGGCGCAATTTATTAATAAAATTTAGCAACGATACCATTGACCAATCAGCACCTTTAACAAAAATCTTACAAGCCCGCTTTTCGGAAATGGTGACAATACAAACCCTAGCAGGTACTCACACTACACCTTTAGGTCAAGATATCAAATGGCAACCAGGAGCATCTTTTACCCCCTTGGATGCTTTAGGGCAATGGTTTAGACAAGAAGTCTACCGAGATTTGAACCAGCTTAAACGCGCCATTCTCTTGTGGATCAATCCTTTATCACCGCCATAATATTTGATAACTATGACAAATTGGCGGGAATCAATAGATGATTCCAGATGACTGAAAAGCTGATTATATCAGCTGGGATAATTTTGATGTACTCCTGGCATCATTGCCCATAAAATTCGGTTTAATCTTATTTTTTATTAATTTTTAAATTAGTAGTTAAGATGTTTCAAATTCTGGTAATTGATGATGATATCTCTATACAAACACTCCTGAAAAGGATGTTGGAAAAACAGGGCTATAAAGTAGTTGCGGCCAGCAATGGAGAAGAAGGAATTGCCCTAGCGATCGCATACCATCCAGCACTAGTTATTTGTGATTGGATTATGCCAGGATTGAACGGATTAGAAGTCTGTAAACGCATGAAAACAGACCCTAATTTATCCACGACATTCTTTATTTTTTTAACATCTTTAGATTCAATTGCTGATCGTGTCAAGGGGCTAGATGCTGGCGCAGATGATTTTATCTCCAAACCCATTGAACAAAATGAACTAAAAGCCAGAGTCAGAGCCGGATTACGCTTGCATCAATTAAGTCAGGATTTACATACCCAAAAGCTACTCTTAGAAGCAGAATTAGCAGAAGCAGCAGAATATATGCGATCGCTTCTACCTTTACCAGTAACCGAACCCTTCAGCATCAATTCTCGATTCATTCCTTCCCGACAACTCGGCGGCGATTGTTTTGATTACTTCTGGCTAGATTCTGACTATCTAGCAATATATCTACTAGACACAGCCGGACATGGACTCAAAGCTGCCCTTCCTTCAATTTCTGTGCTAAATCTGTTACGTTCCCGTGCCTTAAAAGATTTGAATTATTATCAACCGAGTGCTGTACTCAAGGCTTTAAATCAAACTTTTCAGATGAATTACCAAAATGATAAATATTTTACTATTTGGTATGGAGTTTATCACCGAGTTAATCGGCAATTAATTTATGCAAGTGCTGGTCATCCACCAGCAATATTAGTCTCAGGTACATCTCCCAAAAATACTTCTATTCAAATACTGAGAACCCCTGGTATGCCAGTGGGGATGTTTCCAGAAGCCAAATATGTGGATGCATCTTGTAATATTAATAAATCGAGCAGCCTTTATATTTTTAGTGATGGGGCTTACGAAATTACGAAATCAGATGGCACACTTTGGAGTTTGGATGCTTTTATTCAAATACTTGTTAGCTTACAACACACCATTGATCGCCAACTTGATGATATACTGAATTATCTAATTGCTTTGAACTCCAAAGAGGCATTTGATGATGATTTGTCAATCCTACAAATTAATTTTGATTAATCATTTTTTAGAAAGTAATGACTGATTAAATTCATCTTGATTTAAAAATATTTCAAAAACCTTATCCATACCTGTTAATTCAAACAATATTCTGATTTGTTCATTAATAGAACAGAGAACTAGCCTCATGTTTGCTGCTCGTAAGGTTTTGAAAGATAACACCAAACGCCCCAAAGCAGAACTATCCATAAACGCAACATCTTGACAATCAACTAAAATGATTTTTGCACCACTTTCTAGCAGTTGATTAATATATTGTTGTAGTTCTTGTGAACTTGTGGTATTGACAATCTCACTCAGGTTTATGACTTTTACTTGTTGATTCATAATACTTATGCCCAAATTGTTTTAAGAAAATGTGATGATTTTGTTAGTATTATATACCAATAGGCATATTTTGGAAGAATCTAGCATAAGAAAAAATAAACTATGCAATAAACTAGTGGTACATCTTAAATCCTTTCCTATACATAAAAAGTATCAACAATTTCATTTTTCTTAAATTCTCAAGTTTACTTAATCCTGATAATTCATAGGAAGATACATCCAATATCCAGATCCCCGACTTCTCAAAGAAGTCGGGGATCTATATTACTGCGTTGAATCCCGTCAACTCAATATTATTCAATCGATACTACCTCTAGTGAAAATTAGAGCTATTTCTTCTGGTAGAAGGAAAACTAGATAGTAATTAATAAATTATTGATAAACCTTTTGAGCATTTAAACTATGAACCTAATTGCTTGGATAATTTTGGGTTTGATTGCAGGAGCTATTGCAAAAGCTATTTACCCTGGTCGTCAGGGAGGCGGAATAATTACAACCATGCTATTGGGTATTATCGGGGCTTTAATAGGGGGAACAATTGTAACTCTCCTAGAAACAGGAAGATTACAATTGACTGCGGCTACTCTCAGCATTCCTGGTTTAATTGTCGCTATCATTGGTGCAATCATCGCCATCTTTTTATGGGGTTTGCTAACTGATCGTACCAGTCATTAGTCAGAGACAAAGTATATTCATCGTGAAAGCCAAGTTTTTAGGAGCAAATATAAAATACTCCACTTTTTCGTAAAAAGTGGAGTTGTTAATCAATATTGAGATTAAAGCAGAATTGTGACTAAAAATTTCAGCTAGTCAATAATTTCTTTGGCTTTATCTTTAATATTTTCCATAGTATGAATAGCTTGGGATTCAGCTTGTTTTGCTTGTCCGGATTTTTTATCTTCTGGGTTACCTGTGACTTCACCAACTGCTTCTTGTACCTTGCCTTCAATATTTTTGGCAGTGGCTTCAACTCTTTTCTCGATACTCATATTTATATTTATTTATCTTTTTATGTTCAACTATGAGATAGTCTAGCACTAAAAATTTAGTTTCTTTATCTATCATTGGATACATAGTGGTGTACGCATTAAGTAATATTTACCTACTTGTGATCCTACTGAATAGTGGAACAGGCAAGCTGCCTGTTCTTGAGGGGCTATCAAGTTTATGCCTACCTCCTTAAACATTCACCTTAGCTTTTGACCAAACACCACTTTCGTCTTCATCAAACTGCTCATGAACAGATTCCCAAGCAGCTTGTTCAGCAGTGAACTCATCACTTGTTTGATCTAAAACGGCATTATAGCGATCCATAAATGTCCGTTGAGCAGCTTCGGAAAGATGAGAGCGAACTTCAGGAGACAAATCTTCTGGACTGTTACATGGACCAGAACAAGGACTAGTCAATGTTTTATCAGTTGTGTGAATTTCTTCGCCACCAGTACCTTCAACCAGTAATTGAAATTCCCCCAGGCGATCGCTTGGTACTTCTGCCATTAAGATAAACTCGCCAGCTTGTAAGCGTGTTTGATAAACAGCAGCTTTGTCTTCAGGCATTCCCCATGCAGTTAAGGCTGATACTAATCCAGCGCCAGCGCTACCAGCGATCGCACCACTAGCCGCACCTAGCAACAACGCACCAATCGGGCCAGCTGCCACAATGGGGCCAACAAAGGGAACGAACAGCACACCCACACCAGTCAGCAAGCTGAGAAACGAGCCAAACAAAGAACCAAAAATTGCTCCTGTTCTCAAGCCTCCCAAAATTACATCTTTCTTGGTAATAAAACCAGAAATTCGGGTTTCTGACTGGAAGTCTTTACCCATGATTGAAATATGATCCCTTGGCACACCCCTATCGAGTAAACGTCGAATCACCTGATCAATTTGCTTTTGTTCTTTAAATACAGCTGATATAGTACGTTCTGCATGATAAACTTCTGCCACTTTCAGACTCCTTAAAACTTATTTTTGTCATAGACCAATTAAAAATTTATGAGAAGATTGATTTGGGTGCGGCAACTTGAAAACCTCAATCTTCCCTCACCTCACAGGTTATTTACCTAGTTCTATACACCCACAGGAGTTTGAGTTTCTGCTGTTGGTTGTACACCGTTAGGTTCTAAAGCTTGTCCTTCAATGAATGAGCGCAGCATCCAGGCCATCTGTTCATGCTCTTCCATCAGTCCGGTTAAAAAGTCAGCAGTTCCCTCATCATGAAATTGTTCACTGCACTGATCAACATGATCTCTCAAATTACGAATTACCTGTTCGTGATTTTCTCCCAGTTGAGCTACCATCCCTGTTGCTAAGGGAATATCACCACTATGTTCTTTGAGAGTAGCAATCTTGAGAAATCCCTCCATTGTTCCTATGGGGAAACCACCCAAAGCCCGAATCCGTTCTGCCAAAGCATCAATATTTTCGGTCAGCTTTTCATATTGTTCTTCCCAAAGTTCATGCAAACTCCGGAACTGAGGGCCTACCACGTCCCAATGGTACTTTTTGGTTTTGACTATTAAAACGTAGGAATCTGCTAAATCCTGATTTAACAAATTAATTACACCTTGACGCTGCTCTTGTGTCAAACCAATATTAATTTTACGCATTATTTTCCATCTCTTTGCGAACCTATGTATAAATTCTCAAAAATCTAGGCATAATAAACATCGCCCAGAGGAAAGATAACTCAGCATAATTAATTACAACCTAAGTTAGTTTTATCTGTCTCCTCTAACCGATGGAGCCATTTAAAAAACAGACTTTTATGTTGGAAAAGACCAAAATGTGATTTTTTTTGAAGTTTATAGTTATTTAACTGCAAATATTTCGGAATTTAACCTGTATTTTTGGTATTCAAATTCAGCAACGCCAAAATTTAAGGTACTTCAATGGGAATCAAACCGTTTTCTGGCACATAGTCGCGGAAATGTCCTTCATCGGCTAGGAGTAAAACTAGACGCAGGGGATAATCTGGCGAAATTTGCAAATCAGCCCAGGGTACTGCAATTTCTAAACAATTATTAAAAGCGACTTGGGCGCGGGTAAAACGGGGATGCCATTGATAATGCTCTCCAGCTTCCTGAAACTGGAGCGATTCGGTGAGTAAATTAATTTCTAGATGGTGATGGTAGTGGTAATTAAGTGGCGCGATATCTGGCACATCTGCGATGGGGATGGGGCTATTGTGCATTGTTCTATCAGGATAGAACCACAATAAATTCAACTCTTGAGGTAAGTCTTTTCCTGGGACAACACCACTTTTAAAGTCTACCCGCACATAGAAATTCAGGTGATCTACCCCATACCAAAGTCGTTGAATCAGGCTACTATTGTGCATAGTTCCCCTCGCCCCGCCGATTTCTATGCGTCCAGCTTTGTCCCAGTCCTGTTCATCACCTTTACCATTAATAGTGGGATGAATAAACCCTTCTGGTCTATGACTAGCTCGTGATTCATGCACCTCTAATGGTTGTCTGAGATAAGATGGTGCAGGTTCATTTAAGGCTTGGTAAATTCCTAATAGGTGTTCCCGAAATAGTTGGTCGAAGATGGCATCCTGATTGGAAGAATGTCCTTCACCAAACCACCAGAACCAATCGGAACCCTCGGCAGCATATAAGGCTTCCCAGGCTGCTGGGTTATTTTCTTCGGTGGCTTCGGGATGTTTGGCTAGTGTTTCCCTGGCGTGGGTGAGGTAGTCCCAGGCGCGATTTTTGACGGGATCTCCGATCCAGGTGGTAAAGCTACCATCTACCCAAGAACCACTATGTAGCTGTCCTCCGGGAATGGTTGCAGTGGCGGGAAATTCTTGGAGAAATTCGGAGACTGTGACGAGTTTTAAATGGGGTTCGTTGCTTAAGGTTTGATAGAGGGCTTCTAAAAAGGGTTTGCCGTCTTGGGGATAATACTCCCAGCAATTTTCCCCATCTAAGGCAATGGTGACTAGCCAAGGTTGTTCACTGTGGCTTTCTCTTTGCATTTTAGCGATCGCCTGTAGATGTCCCACTAAGTCAGCAGCTGCCTGTTTGGGAGGCATTGACCCGTAGGTAAAGCCAATTAAATCTGATAATCTGTGGTCACGAAAGACAATAGCCAAATCACCGGCGGGAGTTTCTAAGCGATAGGGTCTGTATAATAATTCTGGTTTCTCTACGTTCCCTGCCCCATCCCGATGAAAGAAGTGTTTTAAAGACCACCCTAAAACTGCTTCATCTGAGCAAATCCACTGAAAGCCTTGTTTAATAATATAGGGGAGAATTTCCGGGCTAACTGATTGTTCTGAAGGCCATAAACCCCGTGGTTCTTGCCCAAAACGCTCTGTATATAATTCCCAAGCTTTACGCAAGTGGCGCGGAATGTCTTCTACCCACTGAAAACGCTGATGAGGTAGGGTCATAGAAGGCACTGCTACTTGCCCAGA
>PWQB01000152.1 GCA_003556955.1 Nostocaceae cyanobacterium CSSed10_463m | reverse complement strand
AGTTGCAACATCCGGTGATGTAACTGCGGATCTTTAAATAATATTTGAATAAAACGCTCTCTAGAAACGCTTAACAACTTCACTGGCGAAAGGGCAATCACATCGGTTGAACGTGGAGATTCATCTAAAATCGCCATTTCACCGAAGAAATCACCGCGACCTAAAATGGCTAGGGCAACACAATCATCTCCGGAGGTACGTCGGACTTTCACCCATCCAGAAATTACGAAGTAAACTGCGTTACCCCAAGCGTCTTCCATCAACACGGCTCGCCCAACAGGGTACTCGTGTTCAATTGCCACGTTGATTAGCCATTCCAAAGTCTGTGGATTGGCTGTACTCAATAAAGGAAAAAGTTGACTAAAAACCTCAGTCTCCATGTAGTATCTAAAATAAATGAGTTTAAGTCTGAAAAATTAAGTTGGCTGTTTTAAATTGTTAAACCCACAATTCTAGTATAAATAAGTAAGAGTAGGTCATAAATTACACTTCAATGCCCAAGAGTTGAGTCTATAATTCCATTACAACATAACAATTGTCCCTACCAACGCAATCAGCGCTTTCACTGACAGATTAGTTGTGATCAGCTATTTGTAGGTGTGTCGCTTGTTTCTCGCAGTATTTTTATCTGCTGGTCTAAATTTTCTACTAGCTCATTTAAAGCCGTGACGGCTGCCAATTGCTCTGATTTTAAGTTGGGATTGAGAAGAATCCGTTGGTGCAGTTCTTGTAACTTAAAGCTGAGTTGTTGAGATATTCCCAAGGCATCGTGACTAAGACGGGCTAACTGTTGTTGTTGATAAAATTTTAAGGCTGTTCCCCTTAATACTTGTAGAGTCGCTTCTTCACCATAAGTTCCTGGCATTACCCGCAAGCGCAATAACAAACGGTCTTGTTTATACAGGCATTCTTTTTCTACCTGTTGTGGTTCTGACAGTTTACTCACAGGTAAGGAAGCAAAGGATTTCAATTGATTCAGCACTCCTTGGAATACGGAAAGAGGAAGATTTTCTAATACAGACTGCATGACTCCATTATCACTCCACAATATCTTTCCTTGGTAAGGCTGTCTTTGCAAATACAAGCGACCAATTCCCCCACTCAAAACTCGCCCCAGTAATTCGTCTAACAATTTCTTGGGTGGTAGGCTGGCTAGCATTTCAACAGGAATAAGTTCTTCGGGCAAATTTACTTGTAAAACAGTTAAATTACTGAGTAGATTTAAGGCAGGAGACGCTTTTTGTTGCTTGCCGTTAACAGCAGAATTGGGATTAGTAGTTGGAGATAAGTTATCGAGATTGGGTGTGGCGGAAACATCTTTCTTTGGCTCAGAATTTTGCGGGGTTCCTTTTTGCTCAAGGGACATGGATGCCGATTGATGAGGTGGAGAGGAGGCAGTTGCCGAGCGAATTAGTTGATCGAGTATAGTAATTTTGCTTTTTTCTGCGGATAATTTTGCTTCTTGATGATCCACTTGTTCGGTATCTGAGCCTAATGTATTTTTATGGTTGAGATAGGCAGATAGTATAGTGCGGTGTGTGTCAGTCGTGATTTCTTGGGCTAATATTGTGCATTTAATATAAGATATGATGTTACTTGCATAATCGATTGCTTCACCGTCTTGTGGGTGAACCATACCTAGTAACAGCTGATTTTTTTCGATGCCAAAGGGCGCAATTTGGTGGTGCAAGCAAGCTTCAAAAGATATGAGATTATCAATTAAATAAAATACTTGCTCACGTATTTGCTCCCAATCTGCTGGAGTGTGGGGTAATACTTGCTGCCCACTTGCTCCGGTATCAGTTAGTTTGCCGTCTGAAGACAACATAATTTGATGGCTCAGTATTTTCTTATATTTTATTTTGCTATAAATTAGGTGAACTACCCAAACCCGCTTAAGCTGAGGTTTGGGCTTCTGTACTCACAGGGGAGTGCCACAAATGAGACTTTCGCCCCATCTTTGGTCTTACCTCCCCTCCTACAGCAGAGACGGCTGCACCTTCCGCCTTTAGCATTCTGATACCCTCTGCTCTAATATTTATTGCTGCGTTTCCATCACGGTCATGATAAGTCTCAATTTCCCTGCTATCCATCCCTAACCCTTTTCACTGAGGGTAGGGACTTCCGCAGCAAAATTTAAATCAGAGGTGCGTGGGATCATTCCTCAGCCCTTAAAGATTGAGCTTCCAGATAAATTTTTGTCCATTCGCCCATCACCTGATGAGTTTTGAGCTTTAGCCCTTGAGCGATTGTTTCTATAGATTTGCCTGCTTTACGCAAATCTAGGATTTCTCGCCGCAAAGGAGTTAAGTTTGCATACAGTTGCTGCCATTGGCTGGGAGTTAGCCCCAAATTATTCTCTTGTAGGGAAGTTGCCAACCAGTTATCCACGAGTTCCGGTTTATCTTTGAGGGCAAAGACGCGTACGGCATGATAACTAATTTTTTCTCGCAACCGATAAATTTCTTTGATTGGCTTGTCTAGTTTTTTGGCAATTTCGTCTTGGGACTTGCCTTGTAGATACAATCTCAGCCACTCTACTGCTTCTTGTCCGAGAGTTTTTTGTAAATAATCGGCAAATTCCTGTTTTACTAACTGCCGCAGTGCCTGTTGCTCTTCTAGTTCTTGCGCTTCTTGATATTCGGCGATCGCTTGATTATCTGCCAAGTTTACGCGATTCTCACTGTCATCTGAGAGAATTTCTTCGGAAACCACTTTGACTAATTCACTGTTTGGTACTTGGGTTAAGCCACCACGTTGAACACGCCGCAGGTAGTTAACAAATCTATAGACGAGCAAGGGTTGATTCCGGACTGGCCGCATAGCATACTCTTCTATACTGGCGAATAATAGAGTATCCCGCAGTCGTTTATCATTGGTAAACTCAGCGATGTCAGCCATTTGCTGCTGCATATACTTATCGTTTTGCAGTAATTCTTGTAAGACTTCTTGCAACACATCCATGACAGTACGCTGGCGATCGCGACTCAGAGAAACCCAAGTCTGAATCTTATTGCGTAATGTGACTAAACCTGATAGGCGAGTGATCAAATGGCGATAGGCACGTTCTCGCCCAACCCCCAAGTAGCGTTGATGTAAAATTTTCCAACGATATTCCATTGCTTGTTTAGCAATCTGGAGTTCTTGAGGCTTGAGTTGCTCAAAGCGATTTAAGTCACTTCCTAGAAGCCAAAGAATAATACTTTCTCTGTTGGCTGTGCTTTGTTCTGGACACTCCGCAGCTAGACGCTTATCCCAATAATGAGCTAGTTTTTCTGCCTCCTTCGTCATAGCGAGATTGCGCTCCTCAAAACCCTGTATTAAAGTTGGCATCACAACCCCCATTCGTCATACTTAACTTATCATCTGGTAGTTGCCTATGAGTATGTCTTTTTCATAAAGACATTTCAGATGTTTTCTGGTTATTACGTCTGGATTTGTTAATTTTATGCAAAATTTAGGTAAATTTTCTCAATTGTACTTTTTGTTTTACCTAGATGTATCTGAAATTTGTCGTTACTGCCATTAATTGTTATTTTTTATAGGATATGTAGTTATGTAAAGATAAATAAACTTAACTATCGGAATCCGGTTTGATTACTGTTCGCGTAGCGTGGCGTAAAGCCTGACGGCATAGCTGCGTTTAGAGCCATAATTACTCGTAGAGGTAGGGAACAGGGAACAGGGAACAGGGAACAGGAAAAATTAGTAACAGCATATTGAATTTTTTCAAAAATAAAATAAGAGTCCTATATGTTAAGAAAGTAAACACACCTCAAACCCTGACTCAAAATTTACCAAAGTGAGCAGGTAAAATGACTATTTAATCCTATGCTCGCCGCTATGCCTTAACGGATATCTCCCCTAAGCGATACACCATTTAACTTTGTGTACGCCGACTCATTTCATAAATAATGAATTTATGGGGAAAAATTGGGCAAATAATCAAGGTATTTTGCGACTAATATCGCCACAGGTAATTTATCATAGATTTTTTCTTATGTTCATCATTATTAGATATTATGCTCACAGATAATGAGCGATCGCTTGAGCCATCACTAATATTGATTTATCGTGGTTTTTGCCAAAAAAGTCAATAGTCAAAGGTCAAAGGTTAATTGCGAATAATTTCTTAGCATTTCAACTGTTGACTTTTGACTAATAACTGATGACTGAAGTTTATAATCGGTTAGAAGAGCGCACAATTGGGTTTTCTACAGAATCCCGATACTGTTGAACTGCATCTGTATAACCGATGGGTAGAACAGCTTCCACGTTTTCATGGGGACGGGGAATAATTACCCAGGATTCGAGAGTACCGCCATGAACATTTTCTGCGGCTTCCACACCAGCTGCCATAGCTGTTTTAACCTCAGAAACATCCCCACGGATATTGACTGTAAAACGAGCGCTACCGACTCTGATATAACCGACAAGGGTGACGCGACCAGCTTTAACCATTGCATCAGCTGCTGCTAGTACAGCCGGAAAACCTTTCGTTTCAAGTGCGCCAACGGCCTGTAGTGACATTAGTAATCTCCTGTATGAATAAATGTATTTTTGGTAGCAACGTTGCTAAGTTTCATGACTTTGAAAGAACAGATTTTAAAATCCTTAAAAAATCAGAATGTAATTGCTGAAATTTCCATCTGTGGCTGTGACTAGTTACCGGACTGTAATTGTACACTTTCGGATTTGACATCTGAGATGATGATTTGATGACAATTTTATAGAGTGATGACTGTTCACCCTATGCTGATTAAAAATGCTGCCAGATATCAGCTCACGAATTTGTCTATTACATACGGAACGGTTCAGATGCTTCGGTGAAGTGGATGGGTAAAATGGTTTCCACGTTTTCTGGAGGGTTAGGAACAATATAGTGGGTAATTACTTGACCACCATAAGCTTGTTCTCCGGCAAATATGCCTGCTTCTACAGCTCTGTTAACTTCCGAAACGCGTCCCCGAACAGCGACTAACATTCGAGCGCTTTCAGCTTGACCATAATACACAATTGTGACTGCGGCAGATTTAACCATTGCGTCCGCTGCTGCTAGTACAGCAGGAAAGCCCAAGGTTTCAATTACGCCAACCGCCATTGGCATGGCATTAGCTCCTGAGTTGAAAAAATGAAGTGATATCAATTGTACGAGGCTTTCGTACCAATTTTGACATTTAGGAAAATTTTATCTTAGCTGGTGCGGTAAACTAAAAATTATGTTTCCTAGTTTTTTACCTACCTCAGTTGGGCAACTGACAGAATCTACCTCCATCGCCTTGGCGCAAAGTATTCAAAGTCAAGCGATCGCAACGCCTTTAATTAGCCAAGCAATTACTACTACCTATGTTCAACAGGGTAGTGGTGGTACACCGATTTTATTAATTCACGGCTTCGACAGTTCCGTGTTAGAATTTCGTCGTCTGTTGCCACTGCTGGCAAGGGATAATGAAACCTGGGCAGTGGATTTATTAGGTTTTGGGTTTACAGACAGAATGGAGGGTTTACCATTTAGCCCCGTAGCCATCAAAACTCACTTGTATCATTTCTGGAAAACCCTAATTAACCAACCAGTGATTTTAGTGGGTGCGTCGATGGGGGGTGCTGCGGCCATTGATTTCACCTTGACTTATCCAGAAGTAGTCAAAAAACTGGTGTTAATTGATAGCGCTGGTTTAAAAGGGGGTTCACCGTTAAGTAAATTGATGTTTCCCCCTTTGGATGCTTTTGCAGCTAACTTTTTGCGGAATCCGAAGATACGCGATCGCATTTCCCGGACTGCGTACAAAAATCAGTTACTCGCGTCAATTGATGCTCAATTATGTGGTGCATTACACTTAGAAATGCCCTATTGGACACAAGCTTTAATAGCTTTCACCAAAAGCGGTGGTTATAGTGCTTTTAAAGCAAAGCAGCTTGCAGAAATTGTCCAACCCACACTGATTTTATGGGGTGATACAGATAAAATTTTGGGTACGGTTGATGCTAAAAAGTTTCAACAGTCAATTCCCAATAGTAAACTTATCTGGATTAAAGATGCTGGTCATGTTCCACATTTAGAACAGCCAGAAGTCACAGCCCAACACATTCTGGAATTTCGTAGGTGAATTTAGTTTGAATGTGGGAGAGAGACGCGATAAATCGCCGTCTCTACAAGCAAAAATAATATTTTTCTTTTTCAAATTTTTGACTTTTGACTTTTGACTTTTGACTTTTGACTTCCGCGTAGCGGCGTTAATCGTACAACCAAGTATTAGAGGCAAAATCATCATCTTCTTTCTGACGTTCTAGGAGATATTCAGGTACTTGATGTGATTTTTTATAACCAACTGGGTTATACTTTTCTTTGACTTGGATGGCGGATTTGTTTTCTTTTTCTGGGATGGCAGGTTTATTCTGTTTGACTGGGGTTTTAGAACTACTTTCTTCTATCAGTTTAGAATTAGCTTCTGCAAGGTGTAGCGCGGTTTGTTTAGTTTCGTGCAGTTCTTTTGTCAGCCGTTCTATTAATACCTGCTTTTCATACAAGACTGATTGCAAATCTACAATTTGCTGTTGCAGAGATTTTTCTTTATCTTGAGACTGTTCGACAGTTTGTTTTAATTCTTGGATTGTGGTTTCTAAATTATTATTAGTAGACATAGCGTCTTGCAACTGTTTATTCTCTGGTGTCTGCGTAGGTAATTTATCTATTGTTAAATCATCTTTTTCAGCAACTTTTTCAGCTTTAACCTCAATCGTAGACTGATTTTCTAGTGGGATCAATTTTTGTGTTTCTTCTTGTAGTAATTCAGATAGATGTTTCTTAACCATGATGTTCTCCAATCACGCTGT
Organism: Nostocaceae cyanobacterium CSSed10_463m; assembly: GCA_003556955.1. The sequence goes on along the minus strand of PWQB01000152.1, from coordinate 3,077 downwards.
AATTAATCAGCCACGCAGTTTCAGACTAACTTTTCCTGCGGGGCATTTTTTCCCTGCTATTCAATCATAGCGACAGTCTCTAGTGATAATTTCGCCTCGTCCATGAATTGGCAGAAACTTGAATATCTGCATGAATGGGATTAGACTTGTTCTTTTGCCCAAATTGTGCAGCCAAATGAACTGCGGTAGTTATTTACCGACTCCTCCCTTACCGTTGAGGATAACGATGATTTTTGGCAATAATTAATTCCGAGGCTGCCTTAGTTAAATATACCGCTTTGTGTAGCCTCCGATGACAGAAAAACTCGTAAAAATAAAAATCAGCAGCCGTCACTTCAAATAAACTCCTATGACAGTAAATTACAACTTACCTGATGGTCCCAAATTACCACGCTATCTGCGGATGGTTAAATTTATCACTCAGCCGATAAAATATGTAGAAGATTTTGCCAAAGTTTATGGTGACAACTTCACCATCTGGAATCGTGGGGATAAGCATATTGTCTATTTTAGCCATCCTCAAGCACTAGAACAGATTTTTAGTAGTAATGCTAACTGTTTTCGCTCTGGTGGAGGAGGCGGGGGTTTAGGATTTTTGCTAGGCGAGAATTCTGTAATTATATTAGATGGCGATCGCCATCAGCGCCAAAGACAATTATTAACACCACCGTTTCATGGGGAAAGGATGCGGGCTTACGGTGAAACTATCCGCAAAATTACTCAACAAGTTAGCAACGAATGGAGAATTGGCAAACCTTTTAATATCCGCGCCTCAATGCAAGAAATCACCATGCGCGTGATTTTACGAGTAGTATTTGGTGTAGATGAAGGGCCAGCTTTTCGCGAATTGGGGCGATTACTCACTTCCCTGCTAGACTTCATGGGTTCCCCTTTAATGTCCAGCGCCTTCTTTTTTAGTTTTATGCAAAAAGATTTAGGTGCGTGGAGTCCTTGGGGGCGAGTTGTGCGGCTATTGCAGCAAATAGATCAGCTAATTTATAGTCTAATTAAAGAACGTCGGGCGGAGACTGGACAACATCGCCAAGATATTCTCAGTTTATTGATTTCGGCTCGTTATGACGATGGCGAGGGAATGTCAGATGTGGAGTTACGTGATGAATTAATGACAATGTTAATTGCAGGACATGAAACCACAGCTTCTGCATTAACATGGGCTTTTTACTGGTTGGGACAATTACCAGAAGTACGAGAGAAATTACAACGGGAATTAGAAACCCTGGGTGTGCATCCCGAACCGAGTAGCATTGCTAAATTGCCATATTTGACAGCAGTTTGCCAAGAAACCTTGAGAATTTACCCAATTGTGGCGAATGGTTTTTTGCGAGTTACTCAATCCCCAGTAGAAATTATGGGCTATAAATTACCAGCAGGAACGGCGATAATTCCCAGCATTTATTTAGCCCATCATCGAGAAGAAGTTTACCCACAGTCACAGCAATTTAAACCAGAACGCTTTTTAGAAAAGCAATTTTCCCCTTATGAATATATACCCTTTGGCGGTGGAAATCGTCGCTGTATAGGCTTGGCTTTTGCTCAGTATGAAATGAAAATTGCTTTAGCCACGATTTTGTCAGAATTTCAATTATCACTGGTTAACAAGCGTCCTGTGTATCCTGTTCGCCGTGGACTCACCTTAGCCGCACCAGCAGGGATGCAGATGATACCCACAGTTCAGGTAACACGAGCAAGTATACCTGTTAACGTTTAGTGCTAACACCGGGAGTCTCAGATCCCCGACTTCTTGAAGAAGTCGGGGATCTTTATCTTTTGCGTGAGTGATAATTGATGCTTTTTTTCTCTGTTGAGAAGCGGTTATACTGAGTAAAACAAGTATGGCAATCCGATTTGATTTCTGACAAAATCTAAGTATATGTAGGGTGTGTTAGCGACAGCGTAACGCACCGAAAGCTTTGGGGGGTGCGTTACGGCTTACGCCTAACACACCCTACATATCCGTTCAAAAATCAAATAGAAGTCCTATAGAATCTCTTAATATTATTGATATGGAACCAATCACACTAACCGCCGTAGGAACAGCGATCGCTACAATAGTTTTAACGAAAGCCTTAGAAAAAACAGGCGAAAAGCTGGGGGAAGCAGCAATCCAAAAAAGTAACGAGTTAATCGCACAGCTACAAAAGAAAAATAAAGTCCCGTTACTAGCGAATACGCCAGAGGGAAACCCACAGCAAGCGTTAGATTATGGTCAAGCAGTACTGGAATTGAAAGCAGCAGCTGATACAGACACCGAAATTGCTCAATCAGTGCTGGAAGTCGAAGCAGCCGCAAACGCTGACCCACAAGTAGCGCCAAAGGTTCAGGCTTTAGCAAATGACCTCAACTCGCAACCAGCAGGTGTAATCAATTCGACAAAATTAGCTGACTCAATTAAAAACGTATTTCAGGGAAATACTTTCAGTGGTACTCAGAACTTCTGACTAAAGCCGCCCGAACAGAAACAGGTAAAGTTAAATCCTCAAATACCGCAAAATTTACCCCTGAGTGGGGTGGTGAAATTTGTGGGACGTGATGAAGAACTGCAAAAACTCCACCAACTTTTGCAAGAAAATAACCAAGTCGCCATTGCAGCAATTGCGGGAATGGGTGGACTGGGTAAAACAGAACTCGCCTTGCAATATGCAATGACTCAGCGCGACACATACAAAGGTGGAATTTGCTGGTTACAAGTCAAAGCTGGGGATGTGGGCGTTCAAGTGGTGCGATTTGCCAGAACTCAGCTTGATTTAAACCCACCAGAAGAGTTTGATTTATCCGCACAAGTGCAATTCTGCTTGCGGAATTGGCGTGAGGGTGATGTGCTGCTAGTGGTGGATGATGTCACAGATTACCAGCAAGTCAAAACTTACCTAAATGGGCTATCTTCCAGATTTAGAGTGTTGATGACTACGCGCCAATTGTTGGGTGCAGTCATCAAGAAATTACCTTTGGATGTATTACAACCAGATGCAGCCTTGGAGTTATTACGGTCTTTGCTGGGAGAAACACCAGAGCGAATTGAGAGAGAAAGAGAATTAGATGTAGCAAATCAGTTGTGT
>PWQB01000307.1 GCA_003556955.1 Nostocaceae cyanobacterium CSSed10_463m | reverse complement strand
GTTTTAGCAGGACAATATCAACAAGGCTATGAAAACTACAGAACATTTTTTCAAGCTTTAGGACAACGCCAGCATAACAGTTGCTTACTCTTGACTACACGAGAAAAACCTAAAGAAATTAGCTTCATGCAAGGAGAAACATTACCTGTTCGTTGTTTCAAATTAGCAGGATTAACTTTGCAAGCTGGACAACAACTTTTACAAGTAAAAGGATGTTTCCTCGAATCAGAATTATGTTTACAAGAGTTTATTGAAAAATATAGCGGTAATCCTTTAGCTTTAAAAATTATCGCCGCCATTGCTAAGGATTTATATAATGGGAATATTTCCGATCTTCTCAAAAGTAAATTGTTCATTCCCGGAGAAATTAATGAGGTTCTAGAACAACAATTTAATCGTTTACCTGCTTCAGAAAAGAAATTTTTATACTGGTTAACTCTAGAACAAGAACAATTTGATCAAAATGCTTTAAAATCCATATATATTCCCGAAATACCCCCTCAAGTCATTAGTGAAACTATTCGGTCACTGTTACATCGTTCTCTGTTGGAGAAAAAAAATAAAAAGTTCTTTTTACAGCCTGTTGTTAGAGAATATTTACAAAATAAGATAATTCAAGAACTTCTGGAGGAGATAGAATCAGAAAATATAGTTTTACTAAATCAATACCCTTTACTCAAATCAGAAGCAAAAGAGTATGTGAAGCAAGGACAAATTCAGCTATTTATAAAACCTTTAGCTGACCAACTCTTAACCTTGTACAAAAGTTTGCATAAAATTGAAATTAAATTTCAAAGCATCCTGGTAAATTTGCGAGAAAATACAGCCTTAGAGCCAGGATATGCGGCTGGAAATCTGATTAATATCTTATGTCAATTACAAGTTGAACTGAGTGGCTATGACTTCTCTGATTTAACTGTTTGGTCGGCTTGTTTACAAAAAATCAATTTACAAAATGTTAACTTTACTCGTACTGATCTGAGTCAATCAGTATTTGCTAAACAGTTAACTAGCATTTTATCTTTGGCTTTTAGCGACAATGGCAAACTATTAGCTACTGGAGATGTGAATGGGGAAATTCACCTCTGGCAAATTGATAACGGCCAGGCAGTCCTTAGTTGTAAAGGACACGCAGGTTGGGTACATTCAATTAGTTTTAGTCCCAACGGCAAAATGCTTTGTAGTGCCAGCAGCGACCATACAGTAAAATTATGGGATGTATTCGATGGTAGTTGTTTAAAAACACTCACAGGACATCATCAGCGAGTACGTTCAGTGGCCTTTAGTCCTGATGGTAGTATAATTGCCAGTGGCAGCAGCGATACCACCATTAGACTTTGGGATGCTAACAGTGGTGAATGTTTTAAAGTCCTGTCAGGACACGAAAATTTTATTTGGTCTGTTGCTTTCTCCCCCGATGGCAGCATAATTGCTAGTGGTAGTGAAGATAAAACTATTAAACTGTGGGATGCGGATACAGGGGAATGTTTGCAAACCCTATCAGGACATAACCGTTGGATACGGGCGATCGCCTTTAGTCCTGATGGTAAACTCTTAGCTAGTGGTAGTGGCGATCGCACACTGAAAATTTGGGAAACTAGTACTGGCAAATGTGTGAAAACATTCACAGGACATAGCCAAAGATTGCGCTCAGTCGCCTTTAGTCCTGATGGTAAGCTGGTAGCTAGTGGCAGTGGCGATCACACAGCCAGACTTTGGAGTATTGCTGATGGACAATGCCTGAAAAACCTCCACGGTCATAATAGTCTGCTCACCTCAGTGGCCTTTAGTCCCAATGGTACAATTCTAGCCACAGCTGGAGAAGATCGCTCAGTACGACTGTGGGAAGTCAGCACCGGTAGCTGTATTGATATTTGGCAAGGTTATGGTAGTTGGATTCAATCAGTCGCCTTCAGTCCTGATGGCAAAACCCTAGCCAGTGGTAGTGAAGATAAAACCATCCGATTGTGGAATTTGGAAACAGCGCAATCTTCAGAAACTTCGCCTCATTCCATAGTTTTAGAAGGACATCGCGGATGGGTGTGTTCCGTGGCTTTTAGTCCTGATGGCAAACATCTGGCTAGTGGCAGCAGCGACTATAGTATAAAACTGTGGGATGTCAATACAGGTCAATGCCTGAAGACACTACAGGGACACCGCCGTTGGATTGGTTCTGTAGCTTTTAGTACGAATGGACTGACTTTAGCCAGTTGCAGTGGTGACTACACCGTGAAATTATGGGATATAATCACAGGTAACTGTATAAAAACTCTACAAGGACATGAGGGTTGGCTGTGGTCAGTTCAATTTAGTCCTGATGGAACTATTTTAGCAAGTGCTTCTGAAGACAAAACCATTAAATTGTGGGATATTAACACAGGTAACTGTATAAACACCCTCGTGGGACATACTAGCTGGGTACAAGGCATCTTTTTTAGTCCTGATGGTAAACTTTTAGCCAGTGCCAGTTGCGATTGTACAATTCGTTTATGGGATGTCGCCACCGGGGAATGTTTAAAAACGTTACGAGGACATAGCAGTTGGGTACAATCAGTAGCATTTAGTCCTGATGGTAAAATTTTAGCTAGTGGTAGTTGCGACCAAAGCGTGAAACTTTGGAATCTCAAAACAGGTAAATGTCAACTCACAATACCAGCTCATCATAGTTGGGTGTGGTCTGTGGCATTTAGTCCCGATGGTAAAATTCTAGTCAGTGGCGGACAAGATGAAACTATGCGACTGTGGGATATTCACACAGGAAAATGTCTACAGACCTTGAGAACAAAACGACCCTATGAAGGTATGTGTATTCAAGACGTAAAAGGCATTACAGATGTGCAGAAAGAAGCTTTAAAATTTTTAGGCGCAGTGAATTAGATGGTAATGTGTTTTTAACTTGTGAGTATACACGGTAGCCTTACCCAGATGAGTTTGAAAAACGTAGAAATAATGTGCAGTTTGTTGACTTATGAGCATGGCAACGTTTTGCCCAAGTTTGAATCAGCAACACCTAAATTGCTATTAGATAATTTAAAATTAGGTGCAATTTTCTAGAGAATTTGCAATAAACAAAACAATTATCTTCAAACATTTTAGATTAAATGATTCTTATATGAGTGTTTTGTAGCTGAAAATAGTAAATTTTTAAATTAATCTGGCAATCTCCATCAGTACAAAGATTAATCAATCAAGCTGAACCTGAACTTTACATAACTTTTCTCAACTTGCAGAATTTTTTTTGATAAACTCCTGAACTTTTAGTAACTTCTTGAGATTGCTATCAAACAACCTCTGAGTTATAAAAAGATTATGCCTGATTTATATTTATTTAAATCAGTAACGATAAAACTCAATTTCATTAATTAGTTACTAGGAGATAAAACAATGTCGAAAGAAGCTCTTGAGCGAATGTTTCTAGCTGCTAGCGAAGATCCTAATTTGCGGCAAAAACTAGAAAATGCTAGTGAGTATACTGAAGCTGTGAGTATTGGTGCAGAAAATGGCTTTAACTTCTCAGAAGAAGAAGCCCAAGCTTTCATCTCCGAACAAGGAATTGAAGTAGAAGAAGGAGAACTATCAAACGAAGAGCTTGAAGCTGTTGCTGGTGGATTTGTTCGTAGTGCTAATATTAACATTAGAGTCGGGAGAGTCAATATTAACATTGGTTGGCGGAGGTAGAAGAAGCAAAATTATCAAACGAAGACCTTGAAGCTGTTGCTAGTAGATTTGTTCGTGTGAGTAGTAGCATCAAGATCAAAATTAAGATCGGTGGTTGGTAAGTCTTTTTTTATAGTGGTTGTAGGCTAGTTTAGTGCTGAATCACTCAGAGATTTACTCAAAATCATAATTAAATAGTTTCAGAACTACAGGGTATATGCACTAAATCATATACCCTGGTTTTCATATATATTGCTTCAAATCACTGTATCTTAATTAAGCTAAATCTTTTTAACTAAAATCTTGGTCGTTCCTGAGTTGCTCTGCCCTCTGCTGTAACTTTTGAAAATATTCACCACCGACAATCTCAGCTACTTCACTTTCTCTTTTTGATTGGTCAATTTGAATTTGCAATGCTAATACTTGTTGTTTGAGTTTCTGTTCTCGTTTGTGAAATTCACGATACAAATGAATGGCTGCTGCTGCTTGGTTAGCCAAAGCACTTAAAAAATCTAAATCTTCTTCGGTATAACGAACAAAAGGAGATAAATTATCGACGTATAAGACACCGATAGTTTCTTGATAGTTTTTCAGGGGGACACACATACAATTCTCGATTCCATCTATAAGAATGGAGACAGAACCATGAAATCGCTGATCCCCTTGAGGATCTTGACTAATAATTGCATCCCCGCTTTCATAAGCAAGATTAACAATTTTACGACTATAAAACTCCTGAGTAGAATGAATATCCTCTCGTGACTTGACGGCTTTTGGTTCTATTTCTTGAGACTCTCCATCTACTAAGAGAATCGCCGCCCGATCAATTTCCAAAATTTCAAACAACATATTGAGAATCTTGTGGAGAAGTTGATCGGGTTCGTCAGTCGAACAAAGTTGTTTACTGACCTCTAAAAGAATTTTGAGTTTGTTAACTAGATGTTGTTGACTATTATCAGTAGTGAAGTTGATTGTTGATTGATGCCTGGATTTCTTACCCACCAAATCCTGGAGTTGATCTACAACTTGGGGGAGAGGAATTTGTTTGAAATTGTCACCTAATAATTCTTTGTCATCTATGGGTTTTAACTGGGATGTTGTCAGGTGATGAACAAATTTAAATGGGACTGTACCACACACAACTTGATCACCTTCATTCAGTTGACAGACATCCACCTGGACTTGATTAACAAAAGTATGATTGCTACTGCCACAATCCTTAATTGTCACGCCGTCAGATGTAACATGAATCTGAGCATGGTGACGAGATACAGTGTCTTCTAGTAGCACAATAGTGTTATCTATTTGGCGACCAATGGAGTAGATTCCTGGTTTCAACTCATAAACTCTTTCATTTGGTGTTTCAGGAACGTAGATTAAATAAGACACCTTAATTCCTCAGATATTCTGGAGATATTAATTTAAATTTTAACTGCCTTGTTGGTAATCTGTTTAGCCATGTTTTGCATAACGTCAGTAATGGGATGATTTCTATATTTAATCGTAAATATCCCTTCACTAGCTAAACGCAGCATATCGTGAGAGTCAGGTAAAATACCCAAAACAGGCAAATTGTAGGTGGCTGAGACTTGTTGGCGCATTTGTTCAAAGTCGTATTCAGGTAAAGCTTTATTAACTATGAGAAACATTTGAGGGACTTTGAGTCGCCGCGCCACATCCACAGTCACGACAGTTCCCTGAAAATCTTGTCTATCTGGTCGTAATATCAATAGCACAACCTGAGAAACTGCTAAAGAAAGTAACGTTTCTTCACTCAAACCAGGATGAGTATCCACAAATAGATAATCTAATTTTAAATCCTTAATTAGCTGCTGATATCCTGAAAATAACAATTCGGTATCAAATCCTTCTCTTAATATCCGAGAAATTTCATTGACTTTGACACTTGCAGGCACTAAGTAAAGCTTGCTATTGGGAGTTTCGTATTCTTCTAGGACATGACTAACATCATAGGCAGCATCCTTAATTTTACTCTTACCCCAGAGGAAATCGTTTAGGGTGCGATCGCCCTGTTTAACAGCTAAACCAAACAAAATATGAATCCCTGGAGAAGGAAGGTCGGTATCAATAATGCCAACACGATTTCCTTCACGAGCAACCAAAGCAGCAAGATTGGCTGTGGTATTAGATTTACCAGTACCGCCACGATAAGAGTGAATAGAAATAATTTTTGGCATGGGGCTAACTATGCAGAATGTAACAAAAATATTATATAAGAGTATATTTTACAACAGCTTTTTGATTTATGATAATTTCTTACATACCTTTTTGGCCTTTGCGGTAGCAATGACTTCTTTACAATTGTGTGCCGATACCTTGACAGCTTATGGAGCCAGTGAGTCAGAAACTCTGGAACTGCTTAATTACAATCAAAATATTTTTACTCCTCCCCGGCTAGAAAACTTACACCCAAACCATTGTGAACCTTATCTTGCTACCTGGAAACAATATGTCGAAGAGTCTCATAGCATTGGGGCTTATGCAACTTTGAAACCTTACTTGGTTCAGTTACAGTTTCCGATTGTCGCTGGGATCAGCGAAACCCCAGAATATCGAGCCGCAACTCGCAAAGGGGAATCAACTGAGCAAATGCAGATGTCCACAGGGTTAACCTTACAACAACCAGAAAAACTGCAACTGTATCTTTATCCCACCTTAGCTGGTGAAATTCCCGTCATAGTTGCAGCTAACCGACCAGATTTTATCAGCTTAGTCCAAGCCTTAACTAAACGTAACGAACCTACGCCTATTCCAGAATCAATGGGTTCTTGCATTGTATTCGGATATAACAATTGGCATCGAGTGCGGCAATATCAACAACAATGGCTTGACAAAAATCAACACCAAAATCATCAATTAAATTGGGCAGTAGAGTTTAAAAATTTAATTCAGCGTCCAGAACTATATCGCGATCGCTTTATTTTGCTGAGTAAAGGCACATATAGCAACGTTAAAGCTAGTGAGTTAGGACTAGACGAACAACAATGGTTAGAACTCTCTGGTAAAATTCGTTTAGAACACGAATGCACCCATTATGTAACGCGCCGTTGGTTCGGCTCGATGCGAAATAACATCCTCGACGAATTAATTGCAGATTATCGTGGTATCGTCAGCGCTATCGGCAATTATCGAGCGGATTGGTTTTTACGTTTTGTCGGTTTAGAAGCTTTTCCTACCTATCGTCAAGGAGGCAGATTAGAAAATTATCGGGGCGAACCGCCACTTTCCCCAGGGGCGTTTCAAGTCTTACAAAAGCTAGTGAAAACAGCAGCAGAAAATTTGGAAAAGTTTGAGCAAAAGTCTCAAAAGCTAGCAAGAATAAAATCGGAAGAAATAGCCATATTCATAGCTTTAACAACCCTCAGACTAGAAGAAATAGCATCTGAACAAGGAGTATCTCACATAGAAACAGCCTTTAGTGATGCCAAACAACTTATTTCTCAATGGGATGAAAACACTAACCTGTGAAATAAAACCCTTGAGACATTGATGATTAAATAGGTGAAATTATGATCGACCTTTTTCTCAAACATTTAAGTAATAGCGATATCCAATGGCTGAAACAAAACGGACAGATGGAAAACATTCAAGCAGGAGATGTGTTAATTGATCAGGCGCGATCGCCTGATTTTTTATACCTGCTTATTAGTGGCGAACTCACAGGAAGCATTAGTCAAAATCAAGGTGGTAGGTTAGGGCGTGTATTTGCTGCCCTGGAGGAAGATCAAGATTTAGAACAAGAAATTGCCAATTTCTCTCCTGGAGAAATAATAGGAAAAATATCTCAAATCGAGCTAACTCCAGCAGCCATGACTGTGAAAGCCACAGAAAACTCTACCTTACTGTCCATTCCCCATGAAATACTCCAAGAGCAAATAGCAGAGGATTTCGGGTTTGCATCCCGACTTTATCAAGGAATAGCAACTGTACTCTCAGATCGTTTTGGGCGACTCATCCAATATCTTGTGCGTCAGAAAAAAGGGCAAATTCCCCCTCTAGAAGACGTACCATTAATTTTTGGTGAACTCAGTGATAGCGATGTGGACTGGATGCTAGGGGTAGGCAGATTAGCACAAATATCAGCCGAAGAAATTCTCATTCTCAATGGCCAGCAAATCGAAAATCTTTACATTATCCTTCAAGGAGCAATTGCGGTTTTTGTGCAAGAAGAAAAACCTAACAGACTTGTTAGCCTTTTCAGCGCCCTAGAAAGTGATGAACAAACAGATGAATCTTTAGAAACTGAAATTATCCGTCTCTACAGAGGCGAAATTGTAGGAGAAGCCATCACCTTAGATAGCCCCATGTCAACCTGTACGTTAAAAGCCTTAGAAAATTCCATCTTATTGAAAATTCCAGAACAACAACTGCTAGTCAAATTACAGCAGGATATAGGCACATCCGCCCGCTTCTATCGCGTTGTTTCCATGTTAATTTCAGGGAGATTACAAGGGCTAATTAGCCGTTTAGGATACGGGCGCAGTCGTTATCAAATCGGGCAAAGCCTAGACCTAGAAGCCGCTTATGAAGACGAGCTTGATTTAGAGGTCATGGATAACCTCACTCTGGGCGGAGCCAGATTTGACTGGATGCTCAAACGATTAAAAGTCAGTTAAACCTTGAGCAAGCATAAATCATCAGTGAGTTAATTGTTATGTCAGATTCATCCAAAAAACTATTTCGAGAGGAATCTTTAGAACGCCTATCCTCACCAGAAAGACTAGACCAGCTCATGAATGTGGTGAATCCCAGAGCTTGGTTACCACTAGCCGGATTGGGGTCTTTGGTTGCAGTCGGCGCAATTTGGAGTGTCGTTGGTCGGCTTCCCCTCACAGTTAATGGACAAGGCGTTTTGCTTTATCCTCGCAGCGTCGTTCAATTTCAAGCACCTAGTGATGGGACAGTCATCAAACTCAACGTTCAATCTGGAGATCAGATCAAACAAGGAGACATCATCGGACTAATTAGCCAACCTGGACTAGAACACCAACTCCAGCAAGAAAAGAATAAGTTAGCAGAATTATTAACTCAAGCACAAGATAGCAATTCAGCCCTCCAAAGAAGTGTGGCTTCACAAAGAGCCAATCTAGCCAAACAACAAGCTAGCCTCAAAGCTAGTTTAGAACGAGAGTCGATCATCCCCACCTTACGCCAACAAAACTTGATCCTACTTAAGCAAAGTCGTGAAGTGATTGAAAGAAGACTGCGTAACGACCAAAAAGTTTTACCAAGCTTGCGTCAAAGAAGTTTCGATTCCATTACCCAAAAACGAGAAGGTCTTGATGAGCGTGTAGCACAAATTAATAAATTACTACCAGAACTACAAACCCAGCTAGATGCTCGTCGCGGATTGTATGAGCAAAAAATCGTCAGTGCTGATGTAATGTTAGGCGCTCAAAGAGAATACTTTGATAGTCTAGCCCAATTGTCTGATCTCGAAGCCCAACAAAAACAACTAGAACTAGAGCAGGTAAATACAGAACGACTGTATTTAGACAGTATTAACCAAAGTAACCAACTCAACGTGCAACTGCAAGAAATTCAGGTAAAACAGGTTGATCTTGAAAGGCAATACCAACAAAGCCTGAATACAATCGACGAGCTAAATAGCAAATTGCAAGAAATTAATAGTCAACTAGCCAAGTTAGAGCAAGACGAATTAGAAGTTCAGATTAATAGAAACAATAATATTGCAGATGTCAGAAGAAGAATAGCTCAATTAGAAAGCGAAATAGAATTAAAAAGCAAAATCGTCAGTGATTATGATGGCAAAATTCTAGAATTATCAGTGGTTCCAGGGCAAATAGTCTCAGGAGGATCTCGCCTGGGAGCAATTAATTCTCAAGGTACTGATGCCAAACTCATGAGCGTCATCTACTTTGCTGATAAAGATGGCAAACAAGTTAAAGAGGGAATGGAAGTTCAAGTCACCCCCAGTTTAGTCAAGCGAGAACGATTTGGAGGTATTTTAGGCAAGGTACAAACTGTGACACCTTTCCCCGTAACAGTGCAAGATATGTCAACCATGATCGGTAACCAAAATCTGGCTGAAAATCTGGCTCAAAATTTAGTATCAGGCGGTGGTAATGCCCCTGTACAAGTGTTTGCCCAATTGCAAACCGCCGATACAAACAGTGGCTATCAATGGTCTTCCTCCACAGGCCCTAACATCCAACTGTCTCCAGGAACTACCGTACAAGTTCGGGTAAAAGTAGGAGAAATAGCACCAATAGCCTACGTTATTCCGATTTTTAGGTCGATTACGGGGATTTATTAGCAGATTATGTCTATAGCATTTATTTCTAACTTCATTAAACCAAGCGATCGCGGTCGAGTCCGGACTCCTACT
>PWQB01000597.1 GCA_003556955.1 Nostocaceae cyanobacterium CSSed10_463m | reverse complement strand
CACCTACAGGTATAGGCTTTCCACCTGCATCAATAGTGAAAGAATCATTGCGTCCTTTCTTCTTAAAGTTAGGGTAATCACTCTTAGCACTGAAGAATCTAGAGAAAGCATCCCCTAAATTATCAAAAGCATATTGAGTTATTTTCTGACAAATACCTTTTTCTTTAATCCAATCAAATTCTGTTTTTACATGGTGATTAAAGAACTTTTTTAGTATATATTTATTGGGCTTAAATCCATCTTTGTAAAGTTGTCTCCAAGTAGCAAGACCCCAGTTATAAGTAAACCTCGCTATTCCTGCGTGTTTACTCATGATTATCTCTTGAGCCTTGGTTAATTTCAACTTTGTTTTGATGGACAAAAGCATTGTTCGACCCTCAACACTGTATTTCTTGTTTGTCCAACTCTGCCATGTCATGTACTGGTTTGTCAATGGCATTCTTGAGATTGGTTTTAATCTCTTTAGAGTAATTTCTTAGCCCGTACAATCTACAAGAAAAGCAATGAATGATAGCCATTAAATCCTCTACTAATTCCTGTTGAGGAGATAATGATTCTTGATTAGCTACAATTATTTCGCAATTAACAGAGTTGGATAACTCCTGTATAAATTCAAAAGCAAAACGACACATTCTATCCTGATGAGCTATGACAATAATTGCGATTTCGCCTTGAAGCATAGACATCATAATTGATAAGAACTTCTTTCTTTTAAAGTTCAAGCCTCCGCCAATTTCCGATACCCATTCGTCAACAGCTAAACCCCTATTTAAACAAAATGTTTCCATAGCGGTGATTTGATTCCTCAATTCCGGTTTCTGTCCATTAGAAGAAACGCGACAATAAACGATATTTTTACGATGTTGCTCTGTGGGTTTTAATCCCTGAATAATCAATAAGTCGTTCTCGGTATAAAACCTATGCCCCGATGGTGTTCTTTTTGCTGGTAATTTTCCAGAATTGTCCCATCTTTGTAGTGTTTTAACAGAAACTCCTATTTTCTCGGCAAATTCATGTGGTTTAAACATAAATACACTTAGATATTTGTCTATAAGTGTATAAGTATGTCTATTTAATTGTCAACTTAGGATAGCTCTAATTTTTGAGTAAATATTTGTATATCTAAAGTTATAGCAACCACCAAGCAGGTTAGGACATTGTTGATGGCTGAAAGGCTTGAGGTAGGGGCGGGTTTACAGATATGTTCAATTACCAATAATAATTTTAATAAACCCGCCCCTACAGGGACTTCCGCCGCAAAAGTTAACAAGGGATAGCCAATAGTTAAGCCCCACGCCTGAGCGCGTTTTCTACCCGTTCTAACTCTTGCTCTAAGCGATTTTTGAGTTTTTGGGGTACGGGACGATTAGGGTAAGAACTGTAGTGTCCAGCGAGGGAATTGAGAGCTGTTCGCATGGTTGTAAAGGAACTCAGATTAGAAACAGAATTATCCCGTTGGTAGCGAGCAGAAAAATCGTTAATTTTTTGACGTGCTTCTGCTTGGATTGCGGCTCTGTCTGGTGAATCTGGTGTTAAATCCAGAGCTTCTTTCATAACATTGACTACAGCCAAGGTGTCTTGACGGTAATCGCCTGTTAAACTGTCACGACTGTCAGAACAGCCCATGAGACCAATGGTTAGAACCAAAACCAAGGCAAGTAGACGCGACCAATAACGTTTCATATTTCTGCAATGAATAATAGGTAAATCAACGTCTATCCTATCCTGGATTGGTATCCTGGGGATCATTTCAAGTGTTGAGAGGTCTTACGAATGACCAAGGAGAAGAGGCAGGGGTGCAGGGTGCAGGCTTGCCCTGAGCGCAGTCGAAGGGGTGCAGGGGGGAGAAGGCGGTAACTTCCCAATAACCAATAACCAATGACTAATGACTAATGACTAATGACTAATGACTCTTTGATACAGAGTATCCCTTTGTTGATAGGGTCTTCCTAGAGAAGCGATCGCACTTTGTAAAGTTTCTACTTCCATACAAGTACCGCCCACAGCACCAGCCATTGTAGTAATGTGTTCCTCCATCAGCGTACCGCCAATATCGTTGCAACCCCACAATAAAGCTTCTGTAGCACCAGCCAGCCCCAGTTTTACCCAACTTGGTTGATGGTTGGGGATGTAATTTCCTAAATAAATCCGCGCTACAGCCGTGAGTAATAAGGCATCATTTAACACTGGTTGATCACGTCCGACACGATGGCGTAATGATTTAGGTGCTTCTTGTCCGACAAATGGTAATGGAATAAACTCGGTAATGCGTGCTGGATATCCGCTATCAATGGCAGTTTTTTGCAGCGATCGCAATTTTTCTAAATGCCCAATTTGTTGTTCTGGGGTTTCAATATGTCCCGATAGTATGGTGCTAGTTGTGGGTAAACCTAATTTGTGAGCTGTACCAACAATTTCTAGCCAAGTGGCGGTGTCAATCTTTTCTGGACAAAGTACCCGCCTGACTTGATCATCTAATATTTCGGCGGCTGTTCCTGGCATTGAGCCTACACCCGCATCCCTTAAAGCCGCAATGACATCAGCATATTCAATGCCATCAATTCTGGCGATAAATTGCACTTCTTGGGGCGAGAAAGCGTGTAAATGTATCTGGGGAAATTCCCGCTTGATGGTTTCTACTAGCTTCAGGTAATAATCTAAAGATTTGCCATTGATCTGCGCTTGTGGGTTTAATCCCCCCTGCATACAGATTTCTGTTGCACCTCTTTGCACTGCATCGGTGGATTTTTCTAAAATTTGCGCCCAATCTAACCAGTACGCACCAGCATCGCCATCATCCCGCCGGAAAGCGCAAAAACTACAGTGTTGCTCACAGATATTAGTAAAGTTTATATTACGATTAATTACGTAGGTGACTGTGTTTCCTGCTTGACTGTCGCGCAGTTTGTCAGCTGTTGTCCGAATGGCTGCGATCGCCTGTGGGTCAGTTTGTTTTAATAAAGTTACACCTTCATGGGGGGATAAGTCACACCCTAGAATAGCGCGGTCAAGAATAGCATCAATAGTTTTATAGTTCACAAGCAATTAAGGAAAACCAATTACAAAATTTGCTTTTGGAGTCATTGGAATATCAATCTTTACCCTAAGCTTACGGAAATATCACATAATTTTTATATTCTGGTATCATTGTTTAATTTGATGCGTGGATTTTGATAAGTATAAATTACACTTATCATTTTTTACACTAGCAGATACATGAATCCAATGTATAAATATTAAATAAACATCATAATTATTTACAATATCGACAAATTATGAAATTATCAAGAGTCAATTTCCCATTATTAATAATTTTAGCTGGTATATTTTTCTCTTTATATTTGCTGTGGCAAATTCCCGATGAAATCCACTTTAGTGGTGATGGCGGAATTAAGGCTTTGCTGGCAAAACAATTGAGTAGTGGAAAGTTACGTTTTGATTTAGATTTGCCTGTACCATTATGGGTAAAAAATCTATGGCATAATGGACTATACCCCTTTGAGCCACCATTTGCTTATCAAATATCTAATCGCTATTATATAACATTTCCTTTTACTTTTCCTTTGGTAACAGCACCTTTTCATACAATTTTAGGCTTTAGAGGACTTTATATAATTCCTTTAATATCTACATGGATAATTTGGGTAATTTTTTATAAAATTTGCCATTTTTTCCAAATTAATAAAGTCATGACATCTCTAGCACTAGTAACTCTGATATTTGCTTCTCCCCTATCTATGTATAGTGCCATGTATTGGGAGCATACCTTGGCAGTTTGTCTAGCTTTCAGTGGATTAGCAACTGTACTGATTAAAGGGGAAGAATCTTTTTCTATCAAGTATGCAGTGTGCAGTGGTATATTAATTGGTTTATCTGTATGGTTTAGACCAGAGTTTTTAGCCCTAGTAGCAATTTTATTTTTAATAATTGTCAGTTCTTACCTGATAAATATAGATATTTTAAACATTGTTAATCGCCATAAAATTATATTTCTCTTGGCTATTGCTTTGACTGTATTAGGGTTTTTTATTGCCAATAAACTTATTTATAATCATCCTTTGGGCGCTCATTCTTTACAGGTAGTAGAAGGTTTTTCTCCTAGAGTTAGACTATTGAACGCTCAGAAATATTTTATGCAAATGAGTGATAGTCTCCTGTATCATTTCCCTATCGTTTATTGGATAATTTCATTCGTTGCCTTGTCAGTATTTAGCAACACTATAAAACTGACAAATAAAATGCGACAACTTTTATTAATATCAGTTTTATTTATATGTATAGTACCCATCCTTCTCCCCAGTGATGGTGGTAAACAGTGGGGACCCAGATTTTTATTATTACTCGTTCCCCTACTTAATTTATTAGCAATATTGGCTTTAAATTTCACTTTATCAATCAAGAAATTTGGCTTTAAATATATTAGTAGTGCTATATTTGCAGCTTTATTTGTAATTGGATTCCATATCAATATCTATTTAGGAACTACTTATAGTTACTTAGAGAATAATGCAGAAGCCTTTGATGTACTTGATTTTTTAAGAAAAGATAGCAACCAAGTTGTGGCTGTGGCTCATCAATATGTTAGCCAAACTTTTGAATCCGTATTTAATGAAAAAATATTTTTTCTCACCAAAGAATCTGATGATGTTAGCCAATTAATTCAGGCGATAAATCAACAAGGATATGAAAAGTTTATTTACATCTGTCCGGTTTATGATTCATGCTTTTCTAAACCTAAAATACCCGATGTTTTAGAAATTAATACTGCTCAAGAGCCATTACGAATGCAGTTAAAAACAATCAAAAAGGGGGAAAGATTTATTATTCAAGAAGCTGCTATTGCTAAGGCAGAAGGGTAGAAAGAAGCAGGGAAATACTTTTCGGTTAAGCTTGTGTTCGCGTAGCGTGCCGTAGGCAATCCCCCCAACCCCCCTTGAAAAAGGGGGGGCTAAAGTCCTTAAAGTCCCTCTTCTTAAGGGGGATTTAGGGGGATCTCCAATGAGCAAATATCGTTAATCGAACAGTATTGTATATAACTGATCACTGATCAATAATCATAATTCTTAAAACACACTTAACACAAACATTACAATTGAGCGTGTATAAAACTGCTATTATCATAGCAATCCTATTCAGCAAATATATTGATGCATCCAGGTTTGGCAGTTCAGACTCTAAAAAAGTCGGTATCAATAGAAAAATTAGCCTTAATTGTAATTGCGATCGCAATCATTATCAGGATTGTTAACTTAGGCAGTCGAGAGCTTTGGTATGACGAAGTTTTGTCATTACTGCTATCTACTGGGCAAAAAGGTGCATACCAAACTCCTAAAGACTTACCCGTGGTATTAGCACAGTATACATCTTTACTGAATATACCGATTGAATCGAGTCTGGGTGAGGTAATTTTAACGTTTAAAAAGTTACTGTTAAGTTTACTGGGAGGAGAACCACACCCACCAATCTTTTTTTTGAGCCAGCATTTTTGGCTGCGTTTGTTTGGCAACAGTGAAGCAGCAATGCGGAGTCTCAATTTAATCTTTAGCATTGCCGCTATTTTCAGTTCCTACAACTTGGGTAAAGTTGTTTTAGGACATCGGGGAGGATTGTTTTTCGCAGCTTTAATCGGCATTAACCCCTTTTATTTATTTCACAGTTTAAATGTGCGGATGTATGCACCTTTACTATTGTGGACAACACTGAGCATCACAGCACTTCTACATCTAATTGAACAGCATCAGACTGCAAATATCGCCAGTCGTGAGAGTCAATGGTTATGGCGCATCCTGTTAATTGGCTCAACTGCTATCGGATTACGTTTTACAATCACAGCAATTTCAACTAAAACAAACCCAAAACCTTACGGGGACAATGACTCTAGATAATTTTACTATTAAGCTGTATACGCCCACTTACTTTTACACCCTGAGCGCTTACATAATTAATCGTTATTTTATCTACTCAGAGTATAATTTCATGTCATTCTCAAAAGAGATTTGTAAAATATTTTGATTTCATACAACCTAATAAACATAATTACAGGATTGAACAAGGAAGCTATTTAATTATGAAAAAATAATAGCGCTCACTAAATAAATGTCATTCAAGCATATATCACCACTTTTTATACACCAAACCTTATAACTCATAACTTCATCCATGAACATCAACTCATCTCAGGAATTATTAACAGTTCCTACTGGCACATTAAAGATTTCAGACGTGCCACATATCAATGTGGATACTAATGATAGTAATGTCTATTTTTCGCTGATAATTCCCACTTATAAAGAACGGGACAATATAGAAAATGTTGTCAAAATTTTAAGCCAAATATTGGATGAGTTTATCCCTGGCGACTATGAATTGATTATTGTGGATGATGATAGTCCTGACCTGACTTGGGAAGTCGCCCAATTATTGACTATAGAATATCCACAGTTGCGAGTAATGCGACGGGAAAAGGAAAGGGGGTTGTCTTCAGCAGTGATTCGCGGTTGGCAAGTTGCTAGAGGTAATATTTTAGGGGTCATTGATGGAGATTTGCAGCATCCTCCAGAAGTGCTGACGCAATTGTTGACTAAAATGACCGAAGGAGCAGATTTAGCCGTAGCTAGTCGTCATGTCGAAGGCGGTGGAGTCAGTAGTTGGAGTGTGGTGAGGCGTTTCTTATCTCGTGGCGCTCAGGTATTAGGATTAATTCTGCTACCGGGAGTTTTGGGAAGAGTTTCTGACCCCATGAGCGGTTATTTTATGGTGCGACGTGACAGCATCGTGGGTGCAACACTCAATCCCGTAGGATACAAAATCCTTCTCGAAGTTATTGGTCGGGGAAATGTTAAAAGCATTGGTGAAGTAGGTTATGTATTCCGTGAGCGCCAACAGGGAGAAAGTAAAGTTACATGGAAACAATATATAGATTACATTCATCACTTGGTGCGTTTGCGTTTATCTACTGGTAGGTTAGGTAAAGTCAAGCAAAAAATTGGTTTCCCCATTGGTAAGTTCCTGCGGTTTGGATTAGTGGGACTAACTGGGGTGTTTGTCGATATGGTGATACTTTATTTACTCAGTGATCCAACTACTTTAGCTTTACCTCTAACACGAAGTAAAATCATTGCTGGTGAAATTGCTATTTTTAATAACTTTTTGTGGAATGATGCTTGGACGTTTGCTGATGTCAGTAGAAACCAGAATGAATGGCATCAACGTCTGAAAAGATTTTTGAAATTTAATGTAATTTGTCTGGGCGGATTAGTTTTAAATGTCTTGGTGCTGAATTTGGTATTTAACTTAATCATTCCTAACAGATATATCGCTAATTTGATTGCGATCGCAGTTGCCACAATTTGGAACTTCTGGGTAAACTTAAAACTCAGTTGGCGTGTCACCGATGTAAAATAGTCAGCAGTCTAAATATATACAAATAAGAATGTAACGTGATATACTTCTACGGTTGAATAAATTTCGTTACATAACATACATAATATTTAGCCGTAGTTGTGCAATTACGTAAACGATTCCGCATGGGTTTTTCTTCCCGAAGTTTGAGAAAACATGGTCAAGCCAAGCTGAGATTTTCGCAATTATTACCTCTATTCTGGACAATTATAGCGATTTACTGTTTTTTAACCTTCGCTTGGCCACAGCGTTTTCTGCTTCCCTCCTTGTTTGGGGAAGCAGTCTTTTGTGTAAATACTCCTGATAAAGTTTTAGCACTGACATTTGATGACGGACCAGATCCAGTATATACAAGAGCCATTGCCCAAACACTTTTAGATTATCAAGCTAAAGGAACTTTTTTTGTATTAGGAAGACATAGCCAAAAGTATCCCCAAATTGTCCAGTCTTTGGCTAAACAAGGTCATGAGATAGGCAATCATACCTGGAATCATTACAATCTCAACAGCAAGTTCTCAGATTTAATTCATCAAGAAGTTGCGATAACAGATACTTTAATTAATCAATTAAGTTCCTCGAACCATATTTATTTTAGACCTCCTTTCGGTCGTGCCAACTTTTTAGTAACTAATGTTTTAAAGGGGATGCAAAAACCCATCATTTTTTGGGATGTAGATTTACAAGATTGGCGTGGTAAATCTACAACAGAGATGATGAATATATTAGAGAAGGATTTTCATAATGGTTCCATCATACTTTTACATGACTCAGATGGTGTAGCAAAAGGAGGAGTCTATGCTAATCGCCAGAATACTGTAGAGGTGGTGGAAAAGATTTTGAGTTACTACACTCCCCAAGGATATGAGTTTTTGACTATATCAGAGTTATTAAAAAGAGGCACTATTGTTAAATCACAAGATATATGCCTAAAAAGGTAAATAGTTGACAAACTTAATAAATGATATTAAATACCTTTTATTAAATACCCTTTATGAATTACCTACATCTGTCTATTATCATTCTATTTAGTTTATTTTTCCGGTTACCCTTTTTCTTTCGTGCTACATTCAACTGGGATGAAAGTACATTTATTTTGATGGGTCAATCTATTTTAGACGGAAACTTACCCTATGTAGAACTCTGGGATATAAAGCCACCACTAGCATTCTATAGCTATGCTTTAGCTATTTTAGCTTTTGGAAAATCTATTATATCTGTGCGCCTATTTGGAACGCTGTGCGTCATGATTGCAGCAATCCTTATATATTATATATGTTGCTCTGTGTGGAGTTCAAAACTTAGTATATTTGCTGCGATCATATTTATAGTTTTAACAGGCCCTTTGATGGATGGTAAAGCTGTCATGACTGAGCATATAGCTATTGTGCCTGTACTCGGTTCTTTGGCTCTACTTGTCAGCAGCAATAAGTTGATTAATATTAAAGCTTTTTTGGTTGGCTTGCTGATAGGCTCTGCGTGTATGATTCGCCTAAATTTAGCTTATTTAGCATTGATTTTAGGCTTATACATTGCAGCGAAAAGTATCAACATTAAAGCAATAAAAAAAATATCTGGGGCAGCATTTTCTTATGGTATTGGTTGTTTAATTCCGTTTGTAGCTTTGCTTTTGCCATACATATTAACTAATAATACTCAAATATTTAAAATTTCTGTTATTGATGCCGCATTAAGTTATTCTCATGCTCAAGCATCATTATGGGAACTTATGTTTAAGCAAATTTATGATATTTGGGGAATTATATTTTTGATTGGCTGCTTCCAAATCATCAGAATGATTAAAGAATCAGAAAAATCTTCAGCTAAACAAAGTCAATTAATATACTGCTTTATATTCTTTTTGGGTATTGAGTGGTCGATTTTAAATAGTGGGGCAGCACATAATCATTATATGATTCAACTGGCTCCCTTCTTTGCAGTGGTATTGGCATCTTGGTTCTGGGGAATCTTGAATTTAAACCTGAAAGCAGGCTATTTTATCCTGATATTCACTTTAATTCTGACGGCATTACCAACATTCAATGAATACAAAATAGTAGGATCGCGCCTAGTGGCACAACAACCACCATCCTATGGCAAAGAATATGAATTAGCTCAATACTTATCTCAAGAAGGAGGGCGGAATATTACGGCTTACATGATGGATAATCACCTCGTTTATTGGCTGTTGGATATTAAACCACCAAGGAAAATAGTAACGCATCCATCGAATATATCAAAAGAATATTTATTACGTGCCGTGCAGAGTCCAACTGCTAATACGAATCAAGAATTGCTCAAAGTGTTGGAACAAAAACCTGAGTTTATTGTCAAAAAGGAAAATGTCTGGTATTTACAAGGTTATCCAGAGGCGATCGCTTTACTGGAAACCACACTAGAAACACAGTACACACTGTTAAAGAACATGGAAGAAACGCAAATTTATCGTAAAATATCTAGTGTTAAACAATAAATATAAGCGCAAGTTAGTTTACTTTCTAGCTTCAAACAGTAAAAATCCTGCCTAAAAATAAATGTATTTGCATAATAATTGGCGCTCTACTGTTTCTGCTCCCTGGTTTCATCCTCTACTGTTGCTGATTTGGTTCATCATTGGGATTGGCTTACGTTTCCACAACTTGACCGCCAAGCCTCCTTG
>PWQB01000064.1 GCA_003556955.1 Nostocaceae cyanobacterium CSSed10_463m | reverse complement strand
GTTCAATAAACAGTAATGGCAGAGGCATCATGTTTAATACATCTTCCAACCATTTCTGCTGGTTTTGGATGGTTTCCTCTACCTGCTTACGTTCGGTAATATCTAAAAATGCGCCAACACTACCTCTGCTGTTACCCTCTTCATCAAATAACGGGGCGACGTGTTCGAGCAACTTCACAACTTTGCCATTTTCATGAACGATATCCAGTTCACAATTAAGTATTTCCACTCCATGAGCAGCAGCGTAATGCATGGGTAGTTCTTCTGGTAATAGTTCTCTCCCCTGGCTGTAGACTTTAAAATTTGTCGGTTTTTCTGCACCAGGGGCGCTCAAAGAGGCATTCTCATCTGGTGATACCCCCAATTGTTGAGCCAAACAGGGGTTAGCTCTAATAGTTTTGCATTCCGCATCTTCAGCAATGCCAATCCCAATGGGAATAACTTGAAATAAAGTTTGTAATTCAGCAATCCGACGCTGTAAATCTTTGTTTAGTTGTAATATTTGTTGCCTTGCTTGTTGGCGTTCGCTTAAGTCGAGAATAAACACTACTGATTCTTCTCGTTGTTCCCCTAGCAGCACGTAACCAACTAAAACCGGAATCCGCCTACCATCTTTGTGAATATATTCTTTCTCATAAGGCGTACAAGCACCGTTGGGATTTCCTTGGGCTTCGGCAATTCCTTGCCTATCTAAGTATAGATGCTCTGGGGGCGTAATATTCCGCCAATTTAATTTGCCTGTTAACAGATCCTCACGGGTGTAGCCAATCATCTCCAGAAATGCGTCGTTCGCTTGGTGAATACCTCCATATACATCACCAAACTTAATTCCAATGATGTTAGCATCTACGAAACTTCTGAGTTTCTCTTCATAAGCCCGCAGTTTTTTTTGCGCCTCATCCTGCTTGAGACACAGGTGGGTAATAACTGCTGAACTTTGCCAAATAAAAATAGTAAAAATTACGATGAGAATGATCGCAAACAGCGATAAAGCAAAAGCCGAACCGTATTTTCCAGCCAATTGACCTTGGAGGATTAACCAGCCTAAAACTAATGGTATAGCGATCGCTGCCAACAACAAACGACGCGCAATTAAGCCCCCGTAGGTATCACTTATGACTACTTGCATCAATCCTTTGTTAGGACGTATCCACAGAATACCTACACAAAGTACAATGAACGTTAGTCCTGTATGTAGTGCCATTGACGTTGTGAATGAGGCAATGCGCGCAAAAATTTGTACTTTATAGGCATAGCCAATCAGTACCTGTAAAGAAATTAAAGCTACTATCAGGGTTAAAATTTGAACATACCAATAACTCAAGCGATTTTTTGGATGCGCCAAAATTTCTAGAGATATACCCACAAATATAAAATTTAAGGCAGTATTAAATCCCATTCGCCCCGGATGGGATGTAAATAAAGCATTCGGTTTATCCTGGAATAGTAACTCATCAATGCCCAAATTCCAGTTGAACACATATTGACTGATTGTGAGTAAACCGATTAAGGTCACAGTGATTGCACAAATCCTAGAGCAACGTATGTAAGCAATGCTGGAACTGCCCCTATGAAGTTGACCCATCTGTAACATCCACAACGATATACCAGATACTACAAAGCCTACAGCTGTATTCGGCTTCATTGTCACCAAACTGGTATCGCCACACCTCTTGATTAATTCCAGGTCAAAAATCCAGCCAAACAGTACTAAAACACCGACTAAGACCGCGATTCCTGCGGAGCGCTTCGCTATCGCACTTGCAATTTGTACCACTCTTAATCTATGTAAGTCTTGCCGTTGCAAGCTGTTGATGTTGAACATTGAAGTTTTTACCACCAAACTGTTTAGCGTAGTAATGTGTAGTTTTTCGGAAAAACTAAAAATTGGATAACGTTAAGTAACTTAGGCTACCCACTATTTAGCGATTTTTCCTCTATCTACATACATATTTTTTCACCGTAAAGTATAGATTAAAGAATAATGGACACAAAATTATCTATCTCTAAACATAATTTCAAAATTTTCGGCTAAATCTTCATTTTCCGTGCATTGCGGCACTAACAAAACCAAAGAGTCGTTATGTACAGACCGAAAAAACTAGGGATAGACTCACAACACGTATCGTCGAAGTTTTCGATGATTTGAATGGAATTGACCCACAATGGACTGGTATTAAATCTTTGATTCGAGTGGAAAGATTCGGAACACGAGGGGGTAAAAAATATCATGAGATTGTCTGCTATATCAGTAGCCTGATTCGCACAGCCGCAGAATTTGCTTGTGGTATTCGCGGTCATTGGAGTATCGAAAATTGCCTTCATTGGGTTAAAGATACCGTTTTCAAGGAAGATAATTCCACTATCCGTCTGGGGAATGCTGCTATATAAAAGCTAGACAAATCTAGACATTTACTTCTTACTTCAACGGGAGCATGGGAGCGATTATCCCTCAGTAAGCATTTACGCTTTAGCCAAACGCAATAAATTAATCGATGCGT
>PWQB01000456.1 GCA_003556955.1 Nostocaceae cyanobacterium CSSed10_463m | reverse complement strand
CCGCCGTAATTAACGAAGTCCACAAGCCCATTACCCAAATGCAAGGGTATTTTATTAAAGGTAAATTTGACCAATTTAATCTCAATATTCCTTTTTCTGCTTTTGTGCAAGCTTTGCGGGATTTAATCGCCCAATTATTATCAGTGACGGATGCAGAATTAACAGCATGGCGTAGTAAAATTTTGGCATCTGTGGGGGATAATGGGCAAGTTTTAATTACAGTCATTCCCGAATTAGAAAAAATCATTGGTAAACAACCGCCCATAGCGGAATTATCGGGAAGCGCCGCCCAAAATCGCTTTAACTTATTTTTCCAAAAGTTTATTGCTGTCTTTGCTACCGCAGAACATCCGTTAGTGATGTTTATTGATGATTTACAATGGGCTGATTTAGCTTCTCTAGAGTTAATTAAATTACTGCTGCAAGAGCAAAATTATTTGCTGTTATTGGGGGCGTATCGCGATAATGAGGTAGCAGTGACTCACCCCTTAATGTTGCTGCTGGAGAAATTGCAGAAAACCGGGAAAACTGTGAATACTCTTACCCTGTCACCTCTGAGTTATGCTGATATCAATCAGTTGGTGGCGGATACTTTGCATTGTACTACAGAGCGATCGCATCCTCTGACAGAATTAATTGCTCGCAAAACTCAAGGTAATCCTTTTTTTATCATCCAATTTCTCAAAGCCCTACACGAAGACAAACAAATTACATTTAATCATCAGCAAGGATACTGGGAATGTGATATCTCAGCCATCACAGCCTTATCTCTCACTGATGACGTGGTGGAATTTATGGCGCAGCAGTTAGAGAAATTACCCCAACCCACACAGGAGGTATTGAAATTAGCGGCTTGTATTGGTAACTATTTTGATTTAGCAACTTTAGCAATTGTCTACCAACAATCAGCCACAAACACGGCGGTGGCTTTGTGGGATGCCTTAGTACAAGGACTGATTTTACCCCAAAGTCAAGTATATAAATTTTACCATAGGTCGCAACAGGTAGAAGTCAATAGTGACAACATGGCAAATGTCAACTATCGATTTTTACACGATCGCGTGCAGCAAGCAGCTTATGCTCTCATTCCCACCGCCGAAAAGCAAACTACTCATTTTACTATTGGTAAACTGTTACTCCACCAGACTCCGGAAGCAGAAATAGAAACCAAAATCTTTGATTTAGTCAATCAATTTGAACTAGGTATAAATTTAGTTACAGATACCGCACAACGCCAAAAACTGGCAGAATTAAATTTAATGGCTGCACGCAGAGCCAAAAGTGCTACAGCTTATGCAGCAGCCATGAGATATTATACCACAGCCATCAAATTATTAGCTAACCACAATTGGCAAGATTTCTATGAATTAAAGTTGGCAATTTACACAGAAGCGGTGGAAGCGGCTTATCTCAAGGGTGATTTTCAGGAGATGGAACAGCTATCTGAAATTGTGCTGTCACAAGTCACTGATATTTTGGATGCTGTACCTATTTATGAAACCAAAATTCAAGCTTGTACTGCCCAGAATCATCTCAGGTTAGGATTAGATACAGCTGTGAATATTCTCCATGAATTGGGAATTGATTTACCAAGAGAACCGACTCAGAAAGATGGAGTCAAAGCCTTACAAAAAACTCAGTTACGTTTAGCAAATATCACTCCTTCAGAATTAATTAATCTGCCCACAATGACAAATCAGCGTGTGCAGAAGGCTATGGGGATTCTTTCTAGTATGTTCGCCACAGCCTATAATGGTTGTCCGCAAATGATACCCCTAATTGTTTGTCATCAAGTGGATTTATGTCTAGATTATGGTAATACTTCTTTATCTGCTTTTGCCTACGCCAATTATGGCTTAATTCTCCGCTCCTTTACGGGTGATGTACAAACAAGCTATGAATTTGGGCAACTCGGTTTAAACTTGATGGAGAAGTTGTCAGCGTCACACCTGCGCGCCAAAATCCAAACCATATTTGATACTTTTATTAAGCATTGGCAAGATCATCTCAATACAACATTTACATCTTCTGTACAAGGTTATCACAGTGGTTTGGCTACGGGAGATATAGAATGGGCGGTGTGGTGTATTTGCGGCTATAGTTTCCATATTTATTGTGCTGGACAGGAACTGATAGAATTAGAATCAGAATTAGCTAGTTATGGTCAGGCTATAGCGAAATTGCAGCAAACCACAGCACTCAATTATGTGAAAACTTATCATCAAGCAGTGGTTAATTTATTGGGTGGAAATGAAATTCCCTATCGCTTAGTGGGTGATATCTACAACGCCGAGGAAATGTTACCTCAACATCTGGCAGTGAATGATCGCCCGGCAGTTTATCATGCTAAAATTAATACAGTGATTCTCTGCTATCTTTTGGGGGAATATGAACAAGCGATCGCAGAAGCTGAAATTGCTCAACAATATTTAGAAAGTGTTCCCGGCTTATATGTCAGTGTTTTACTGCCATTTTACGAGGCTTTAGCTCATTTAGCAGTTG
>PWQB01000713.1 GCA_003556955.1 Nostocaceae cyanobacterium CSSed10_463m | reverse complement strand
CCTGCTCCCTGCTCCCTGCTCCCCTGCCTCTTCAATCCCACCCTTGCATCTCTACCAGTTCCATACACAACTCATTAATTTGCTCCAAATCAGGTCGAGCAGGTAAACTTGATTTTTCGTAAACAATTTCCATTTGGCTAACCAAATCCTCTGCTATTTTCATCAGTTCTTCATAAGAATAATCACCTCTTAAAATAGCTTTCAAATCTTCCACATCACCAGCTATTCTTCTATCTACAAATATTTCTCCTCGTTGTAATATTTCTAATCCACTGCGTAATAATCTAATGCAGTGCATTCCATGCTTAAGGTCAAAACCAGACTTTCTTTCCATTTCCGCCCTAGCAGGATTTCTGTTTTCCTGCCAAGATATGTAAGCTTTCCATTCTCTTAAAGCTATTTGATAATTTTGGCTTTTTTGCAGTAAGCGAATAAAATCTTTGCGGCTATTGGTTAACTTCTGAGTATATTCCAAAGTCTCATCAGGTAAAGTATATTGTTTCAACACTCCTTTAAAATCAATATCTGCCGTCAGCAACTTATATAATTCTTCGGCTTCTTCTAAAAACTCAATTCTGCCTCTAATTAAATGATAAAGATACTCTAGAAAAGCGTTTAGCTCATCTTTAATCAGAGGTGCTTCGTCTTCTATGCCAAAATCAGATGGGAGTGGTTTCTTTTGTGGCGGATTTAATAACCATTTGCGATGAGTTTCCATCTTTTTGATTTGAGCAAAAGCATAACCAGAATAAGTATGTTTAACTTTTTTAGTCAAAAAGATTCTTTTGTGCTTAATTAACTGTTGTCCAACGGATGTTAAAACAGGATAATTTTGCAACCACAGCAATTCTAAAATATTAGGATTCGCCCCTGCTAATAACTGAATTATCTTTTTTAACTCATAGATAACTGTGTCTTCATTTCCATCAATAAAGGGAAATATCCCAGGTTCATCCCAACCCGTATCCTTCTGTTCTATCCGGTCAAATCCCAAGTAATATCTCTTGGGCGCAATAAATACCCCCCGAAAATCAAAGTCTGATTCAGGACGATTTAACCCATAGCCGTGGCTACCAGATAAACCAATCAATATTGTTCTTTGTTCAACTTCTATTCTTTTCATGTTTATTTGTTAATCAAAAAAATATAAGTTTGTAGTAAACACTTTAGTGTTTAAAGTATTAGGTAATTAATTCTGAGGTGGTATCTACAACTTGAGAAGTCATCTTAGCCTCTCCTGATCAGTGTCTGATTTTATGGTACTTGTTTATTTGAGGCGATCGCACAGAGAAACACCAGAAAAACAGTGAAAAAGGTGGGTTACGGCGCAACTCTAGTAAATATTGCTTTTTCTCATCTAATTTTGTGCGCCTAACCCACCCTACAAACTACTACAAACTACAAACTCCCCTCTCCTTGATAAGGAGAGGGGTTGGGGGTGAGGTGCGATTTTATTAAATCCACATTTTTATATTGACTTAAACGCAGTTTATCTGGTAATATAGCAGATTGTCTGTCTCATTCCTGCTCGGATCAGGTGGACATATAACAAAAGCTAGCAACAGCGATTACTCAAAATCAGATAAATCGCATTTAAAGCCAGCTACCTGTACGGCAACCTCAAGGACTATTCCATGACCTACGCAATTATTGAAACTGGCGGTAAGCAACTAAAAGTTGAGCCAGGTCGCTTTTACGATATTGAACTGCTCCATCTCGAAGCGGATGAAAAAGTTACACTAGATTCAGTATTACTAGTACAGCACAACGGCGAAGTCACCATTGGACAGCCATTAGTAGCAGGGGCAACAGTAGAAGGGACAGTGGTGCGGAACTTTAGAGGCCGCAAAGTCCTGGTATATAAAATGAAGCCTAAAAAGAAAACCCGCAAAAAACGGGGACATCGCCAAGAAATCACAAGATTGATGATTGATTCCATCAACTTTAATGGTGAGGTTTTTGGCCCTGAAAACGGTGTAGCGGTTGAACTTCCCGTTCTCGATGATGCCTCTGCGGAAGCTGTTGCTGAATAATAAATACAAAAAACACAAGAGGTAATTATGGCTCACAAGAAAGGAACAGGTAGTACTCGTAACGGTCGTGACTCTAATGCTCAACGCCTGGGTGTAAAGCGTTTTGGTGGTCAAACTGTCCTAGCGGGAAATATTCTCGTGCGTCAGCGTGGCACTAAATTTCACCCTGGTAATAACGTCGGTATTGGCAGTGATGACACTCTGTTTGCTTTAGTTGAAGGTGTAGTAACCTTTGAAAGAAAAGGCAAATCCCGTAAAAAAGTTAGCGTTTATCCAGTCGCAGCGCCAGTTGAAGCAGCAGCTGTTTAGATTTGGTTGGGTGGGTATTCCCCACCCTTTACTGCCTACGGTGTACACAGAAGTCGAAAATTCTGACGCTGATTCCATATTCCGCCAAGAACTAAAGTTCATGGCTAATAGCAAAAGTCTACTAAAGTAGACTGGATTCAGTTTTTCCTTGAGTCCTCTTG